>JAUWSR010000082.1 GCA_030609975.1 Acidobacteriota bacterium
CGAGGCACAGCGCATGAAGCAGTGATAATTCACTGCGAACCCGACGCAACGAAGTAGGTGTGCCTAGATGGGATCGCCCGAAGGGTAAAGATTGTCGACATGTTTATTTTAGTTTTTGATGTTAAAGTGTCGACAATCTTTATGAATTATCCATCTTATTCGACAGTGACAGATTTGGCCAGATTGCGCGGCTGATCAACATCCGCACCCCGAAATGTGGCTATGTAATAAGCAAAAAGCTGTAAGGGGACATTGGTCAAAAAGGGCGAAAAGAGCGGATAGACCGAGGGGATGGTGATGACCTCGTCCACCTTGGACCTTATATCTTTGTCATTCTCGTCGGCCACTACCACCACATAACCCAATCTAGCCTTGATCTCGGATATGTTGCTCAGAGTTTTATCATACACTCTGTCTTTGGGAATGATGGCCATCGTAGGCATTTTGTCATCGATCAGTGCGATGGGGCCGTGTTTCATTTCGCCTGCAGGATATCCCTCGGCATGGATGTAGGAGATCTCTTTGAGCTTAAGGGCACCTTCCAAAGCTATGGGGTAGTTGGCCCAGCGGCCCAGATACAGGAAGTGGGAAGCATATTTAAATTTAAGAGCCAGTTTTTCTATAGCGTCTGCTTGGTGCAGGATCTTTTCGATCTTATGAGGGATCCGCTGCAGCTCCTGGGTCAAATCGAGGCTGGTTTTGGCATCCATATTTCCCTTGATCTGGGCCAAATACAACGCTAAGAGCACAAGCGCTGCCATCTGCGCGGTGAAGGTTTTTGTGGCCGCAACTCCGATCTCAGGGCCGGCGTGGGTCATGAGCAATCCATCGGCTTCTCTGGCGATGGAAGAGCCGGCAACGTTGCAAACGGCCAAGGTCATAGGGCTTTGCTCTTTAACCGCTCGCATAGCGGCCAACGAGTCCGCGGTTTCACCCGATTGGGATATGGTAACGACCAGGCTGTCTTTATCCAAGATGAAATCGCGGTAGCGGTACTCGGACGCGTATTCCACATCCACAGGGATCCCCGCTAATGATTCGATAAAATACTTTCCTGTTAGACTGGAGTGAAATGAAGTCCCGCAGGCAATGAGGACCACACGCCGGACATCACGCAAACGCTTTTCGTCTATCCCGATCTCACTCAGGAATATTTTGCCGGTATCCAGAGAGATCCTGCCCTGGAAGGTATCACGAATCACCTGCGGCTGCTCGAAGATCTCTTTGAGCATAAAATGTTTGTAGCCGCTCTTCTCGATCATCAAAGGATTCCAAGCGATGCGATCGATTTTTTTATCAAGAGAGTTGCCTGAAAAATCAAAGAACTCGGCTCCTGAAGGCGTGATGACTGCCAAGTCACCATCATCCAAGAATACAATATTTTGCGTATAGGACAGCAGGGGATTGAGATCCGAGGATACAAAATACTCCTCTTCTCCCAGTCCCACGACCACAGGCGGCCCCATCTTGGCCAAAACTATCTTCTGAAGATCATGGTTTGAGATAACGGCGATGGCAAAGGCCCCCTCTAGATCTTGTATGGCTCGCAAGACCGCCTTTTCCAAGTTGTCTTGATAATACTTCTCGATCAGATGGGCAATGACCTCGGTATCGGTCTCGGTTTCAAAATTATGGCCTTCTCCCCGGAGAGTTTCCTTGATGGCCAGATAATTTTCAATGATCCCGTTATGCACTACAATGAAAGCACCGGTACAGTCTTGATGCGGATGAGCATTTTCTTCACAAGGCCGGCCGTGAGTCGCCCAACGGGTGTGTCCAATCCCATAATCTCCGGCAAGCTCTTCCTTTTTCAGACTGGTTTCAAGAGCACTGATCTTGCCTTCCACCCGTCTACGGATGATCTTATTCTGATCGACCAAGGCAATACCTGCGGAATCATATCCCCTGTACTCCAGCTTCTTGAGCCCCTCCAGAAGGATGGGGATAACCTCTTTTTTCCCGATATACCCGATTATCCCGCACATTATTTTCTCCTTTTCCGCCGGCTGGCCCAGCCCTTCTTCTCCTCCTGTTTGACACGGGTTAAAGCCAGGGCATCCGGCGACACATTTTTAGTGATGGTGGACCCGGCGCCTACATACGCCCCTTTACCCACTTTCACGGGAGCAATGAGCTGAGTTCCGGATCCGATAAAAGCGCCTTCATCGATCTCGGTCCTGCTTTTCTTGAGGCCGTCATAGTTACAGGTTATGGTCCCAGCCCCGATATTAACTTTTTCGCCCACAATGGCGTCCCCAACATAAGAGAGGTGCATCGCTTTGGACCGGCTTCCGAAGACCGTGTTTTTCATCTCGACAAAATTTCCTGTTTTGGCTCCCGGTTTGATCACACAGCCGGGACGCAGACGCGAAAAAGGCCCGAGCTGGCAATTCTGTGCAACCCGGCTATCTTCGATAACTGTCGAAGTCAACAATTTAACAGAATTCCCCACCCTTGAATTGATAACATGAACGCCGGGATAGAGGATACAATGTTTGCCGATGACCGACTGGCCCTCAATGAAAACTGAAGGATAGATAATCGTGTCGCTTCCGATCTTTACATCAAAATCGATCCAGGTGGAGGAAGGATCATAAAAGGTAACACCACGTTCGGTGAGCGCTTTGATCTTGCGATGCCGCAGCACTTCGATCGCGCGCGCCATCTCATAGCGATCATTCACACCTACGATCTCCTTAACGTTCTGTGTCCGACAAGCTGCGACTTTATTCCCAGAAGAAGACATGATTTCGATAATGTCCGTCAGGTAATACTCCCCTTTCTTGTTCTGTGTAGAGATTTTAGGGAGGGCTCTGAGCAGTTCACGAATCCCAAATATATAGATCCCGACATTTCCCTCTCTGAGCTTTCTCTGGCTAGGCGTAGCATCCTTTTCCTCGATGATCCGGATCCGGTCATCTAAAAATACGACCCGCCCGAAGCCGGTGGGATTCTCCATGACTGCCGTCATAAAGGTCAGATCATTCCCCTGCCGGATATGCTGCTTCAGTAAGGGCCTAAGCGTTTCCGGTCTGATAAGAGGAAGATCTCCGTTCATGACCAGTAGATTCTGGTCTGGAATCTTTTGGAGAATCTTCTTGGCCGCCAGCACGGCATGGGCTGTTCCCAACTGAGTTTTCTGCTCCACAAAATCGGTATTTTCTGTGTCGAATTCCTGTATGACTTTTTCTTTTTGGTATCCCACGACCACATGGATTTTATCGGGATTCAGCCGGGAGACAGAGTCCAACACGATCCGGAGCATAGACTTCCCCATGAGAGAATGGAGAACCTTGATGGTATCCGACTTAAATCTAGTTCCCTTCCCTGCAGCTAGGATCAGGGCGTGAAATCCAGTTTTCATGCCGTTTTTGTAATATCAGCAAATTCTTTGTCTTTTCTAAGTTCAACAAAATCCAACTCATTCTGAGCTAAAACAGCAAAGGAAGCATCCAATTTAACCGCTTGTTTCAGGTATTCAAGACACTGTTCAACATTTTCTAGATGACAATAAGTGTTGGCCAGATAGTAAAGGATCTCTCCTGCTTTGGGTTCTTTCTCATGCGCCTTGAGCAACATCTCGGCAGCCTCTTCGAATTCCCCCTGATTCAAGTGATAAACACCATTGCGGTAATAGTCATCAAAGGATTTAAGCACGATCTTCTCGGGGCTGAGGTGCTTGTTACAGATTATGACATAGACATTGGCACGATCGATCAGCTCTTTTTCTTCGGGATATTTTTCTAAAAAAGAGGTGAGGGCCTCTAGAGTTTTGGCATAATCTTTCTTGTGGAACGCCTTCATGGCCAGGTTGAAGGCCGCAAGAGCCTCGGCCAAGGAATTATTAATGACTTTTTCTTTTTGAGCTGTCAACTTTTACTCCAAATTATTCTTAAATCTTGATTCCAGACATTTTAACCGAACATGTCTATTTTTACAACCCAATCAAGACCCCAATCAAGACAATGACTATGGGAATAGGTAATGCAGGAATGGACTGTTCAGAGAACGGCCCCCACAATTTAATCTAATGACCAGAAATCAGGGTTGTCCAGGATATGCCTCACTCCCTTAAGATGGAGGCGGTGCCCGGCTTTGTGGGCCTCGACACGCGCCTGAAGAGGATAACTTAAAAGCGAAAAATCTCCGATGAGATCCAAGATCTTATGCCGGACAAATTCATCAGGGAAACGAAGAGGGCCGTTGATCACGCTGTTGTCATCCAAGATCAAAGCATTGGAGATCGATCCTCCTAAGGCAAGATTTCGGGCATACAGTTCGGGGACGTCTTTAAGAAAGCCAAAGGTACGGGAAGGAGCGATATCTTTTCTGAAGCTTGATGGATCGATCTCCAAAGACAGCTTCTGAACTCCGATAAGAGGATGAGCGAAGTCGATAGAGTAAGAGACCTCAAATGAACCATGCGGGGATATAGAAATCCAGGCATCGCCTTCCTCCACAACCAGACGTTCCTGGATCTTCATGGTCTTTTTGGTTTTAGAAAGAATACGCTTCCCTGTGGTATCCAGGGCCTCAACCAAGGGTAGCGCCGACCCATCTAAGATCGGAATCTCCTCATTATCCAATTCCACCAGCACACTGTCGATCTCATAAGCATACATTGCCGCCAGCAGATGCTCTACAGTGTGTATGCTGTGTCCTTCATTGAGTAAAACAGTGCTGTTTCGACAGCTTATCTCGTGGGAATCGATCGAAAATTCCATCCCAGCCAGATCAACTCTTCGGAAAAGAATGCCTCCCTGCTCACGAGGAATCAGCCGCATCCGAACCTGAGCTCCGGTATGGATTCCGATCCCGCTCAATTCGAGCGGAGCTGCGATCGTCTGTTGTTGCCTCATTTGAGGTGATTGATCAAGCTGGCAAGATAGGCTGCGCCGAATCCATTATCGATATTAACAACCCCAACTCCTCCGGAGCAGGAATTGAGCATGGCCAAAAGAGCCGTCAGCCCCTTGAAGCTGGCACCATAACCGACACTCGTGGGAACTGCAATAATTGGAATATCGGTCAAGCCTGCAATAACACTGGGCAGTGCGCCCTCCATCCCCGCGGCTGTGACGATGACATGGGCTTCCTTGATGCGTTTGTATTCACCAAACAGACGGTGAATACCCGCCACTCCGACATCATAGATCTTATCGATCTCGTTACCCAGGACGTCACAGGTAACAGCGGCTTCTTCTGCTACAGGAATATCCGAAGTGCCGGCTGTAATGATGGCTATCTTCCCCTTTCCCGGCGGCGGTGTTTTGACTTTGTAGGACATGGTCTGGCCCATTTCGTTATACAGGACCTGCGGGATTTCCTTTTGGATATTTGCAAATATTTCCGGCTTGACTTTCGTCACCAGCAGATTGCTTCCCTTTTGAATGATGGTTTTAGAAATCTCTCTGATCTGTTCTTCGGTTTTTCCCAAACCGAAAACGATCTCAGGAAAGCCGCGCCGAAGTTCCCTGTGATGATCGATCTTGGCAAAATTTAGATCTTGATAAGGGAAATGTTTAAGGTCTCCAAGGGCTTCCTCTGGAGAAAGCCTACCATCAGCTACCTTTTTAAGGATGTCTTCCAGGTGTGATTTCATGTTTTTATTCTATCGGTTTTCACAATATTTTACAATTTTGTACACTTTAGGCCGGATCTTGGACAACAAAAAAGCACACTTCAAAAAATTACATTTTCAGCTAACCTGGATTATTCACGGGCCGAGATCTGTACAGCGATAAGGACGTGGTTCATGATTGAATTAAACACATGTCGTCAGATCGGTTCGCCCGAAGGGTAACGACTGCCTACTTAAGAATTAAATTGCTGATGAAAGCATTCATAGCAATATAACAGCTTAAATTAGGTGAGAATATTCAATCGAAAATAGCCAGATTTGTGGCGGCAGGGGTTATAAATAATTCAGGAGAGGTAGATGCTTGACAATTGTCGGTCACAGCCCTATATTGTACTAGTTAATCTGAGCAACCCGTCTATCTTATCATGGAAGTTATCGACCAAATTAGGCATACTGCAAACATAATCGAAATCGCTTCGCAGTACACTACACTCAAGCGAAGTGGAAGAAGACATGTCGGCTTGTGTCCTTTCCACTCCGAAAAGTCCCCCTCTTTCTTTGTAGACGATGACAAACAGCTTTACCATTGTTTCGGATGCGGAGCCGGTGGAGACATTTTTACCCTGCTCATGGAAAAGGAAAAATTCAGCTTTCCAGAAACGGTTCAATATCTCGCTGAGAAATATAACATTCCCCTCCCCGAACAAAAACAGTTCTCTCCCCAGTATCAAAGCCTGAAAGAAAATATCTACAAGATAACCGAAGATGCCTTGGCCTTCTTTAAAAAAAACCTATTCAACACCACAGAAGGTCAGAAAGCACAGGACTATCTCAAAAAAAGAAGTGTCTCTCCGGAAATGACTCAAAAGTTGAAGCTGGGATATGCGCTCAACTCCTGGGATGGACTATTGAGCTTTTTCAGGCGCAAGCAGGTTTCTCTGGGTCTGCTGGAGCAGGCGGGCTTGATCCTGCGCCGCCAAAACAAAGAAGGTTACTATGACCGTTTCCGTGGACGTATCATCTTTCCGATCTTCAACGATCGCACTGGAAAAGTGGTAGCTTTTGGGGGACGCAGCCTTTTCGATGAGGAGCCCAAATATCTAAATTCACCCGATACTCCCATCTATTCAAAGGGGAATCTCCTGTACGGACTTAATTTTTCCAGAGAGGATATCCGCAGTAAAGATGAGCTGATCCTGGTCGAGGGATATACAGACTACCTGGCCCTCTATCAGGCCGGCATCACTCACACCGCCGCTTCACTAGGAACCAGCTTAACGCCTCAGCAGATCGATTTAGCTCGGCGCCGATATACATCAAAGATCATTGCCTGTTACGATGGAGATACAGCCGGTCACAAAGCCGCTTTCAGGGCCGTATCCCTTTGTTTTGAACAAGGAGCCGAGATCAGGGTAGTAAACCTTCCCCAAGGCTCGGACCCGGATAGCATCATCACCAAAAAAGGGCCCGAGAAATTCATGGCTTTTGTCCAAGATAGCTCTTCCGGACTCAAGTTTTTAATCGACTATTATGCCCAAGGAAAATCCCTCATCAGCCCGGAAGAGAAAGCTCGAGTTGCCAGGGAAGTGTTCAACGAGATTAAAAAGATTCCGGATGCCATCGTTCGAAGCGAGTATTTAAAAATAATCAGTGAACAGCTCGACATCGATGAAATGGAATTCCGCAAAACCATCAGACAAAAAAAAGAAACCCAAAAGAGGACAGCCCCGATTTTCTTCTTCGAGGCGGAGAGGCGGCTCCTGCAGATTATTTTCCACGATGACCGCCTGGCAGCGGAAGCATTTAAAGCCATACATGTGGACGATTATCAAGGCCTGACCAGCGAGCCGATCTTCACGCTCTTTGCCGGTTATTTTAAAATGCGTAAAAAACCTGACTTCCACGAATTCAAACAAAAGATCGAAGCCCCGCTTTTCAGCTCGCTCTCTCAGGCCCTGTTGGAAACAACCCCCAGTCCCAGCCTAGAAGAGATGCAGGATTGTTTATCCGCTCTCAGACAGTATTCTCTCTCCCAACAGCTCAAGCGACTTAAATCACAGATTGTCAACATGAAAAAAAAAGGGGAACAGGAAAAGATTGCTCCCCTTTTGAACAAGATCATGGATATCAATAAAAACCTTTATGAGCTTTCGCGACAAAGCCACATTGAGGGAATAAAAAAAAAGGATATGCATGCCGAAATCAAACACTGAAATCGGCATTTTATGAATTGAGGAGATAATGGCCGGAGATAAAAAGCCACACAAAACAAAGATCAATCATCTTATCTCGAAAGGCAGGAAGCAGGGCTATCTGCTCTTCGAAGAGATAGAGAAAACATTCCAGGATGATGAGGACAGGGGAACTAATTTCAATGATTTCCTCACTTCCATGGACAATTACGGCATAAAGATCATGGATAGACGCAGGGGCCTTTCCCCCAGACGAAGAAAGAGCGATATCGTTTCTATAGAGGGCCTGGAAAGAACCACAGACCCGGTTAAGCTCTACCTCCGGGAAATGGGGAACATTTCCCTTTTGACACGAGAAGGAGAGATCGCTATCGCCCGAGAGATCGAGCGCGGCGAAAAATCCATCATCAAAGCCCTCTCTAAAACCAAGATGGTATTGAACGAGGTTCTCAGCCTGGAAGAAAGGCTGGAGACAGAGCCTGAGGTTCTCCAGAAGATGTTCGATTTTAGTGAAGATGATATCGCTGAAGGCAAACTCGAAGAGAAAAAACAGCAGATCCTGGATAGGATCATCGAGATCCGCAAACAAAGTCAGGAACTGGACAAGATCCGGCCCCTGAAGAGGAACACCATCGCTCGAGGCCGGATTATCGTTCGCATGAGTGAGCTCATCCGGGATCTTAATATCCGGCCCGCCCGCCGGGAAAAAATCATCGACATACTGCGAGAAAAGCTCAAGGTGGTCAATGAGCTGGAAGAAAGTCGGGACGAGTTGAAGATCGCGTTGAGCCAAACGCGAGGTAAAAGAAAACAGGCGGATCTTGACCAAAAGATCAAAGAGATCAGCAAACTGCTCAAAGTCTATCAGAAGGAAATCGCCCTTGATTCTCAGGGGCTGCGTAAGACCTTAAGAGCTATATCGACAGGAAAGAAGATCAGTGACCAGGCCAAAAAAGAACTGGTGGCAGCCAATCTCAGGCTGGTTGTTTCAATCGCTAAAAAATACAGCAACCGCGGTTTACAATTTTTAGACCTGATCCAGGAAGGCAATATGGGACTGATGAAGGCCGTGGATAAATTCGAGTATCGCCGTGGGTACAAGTTTTCCACCTACGCCACCTGGTGGATCCGGCAGGCTATCACCCGGGCTATTGCCGATCAAGCCCGGACGATACGTATCCCGGTGCACATGATAGAAACCATCAACAAGCTCATCCGTGTCTCCCGCAGCCTGGTTCAAGAGATCGGGCGGGAGCCCACCAGCGAGGAAATATCCAAGAAGATGGACCTGCCGGTCAACAAGGTCCGCAAGATCATAAAGATTGCTCAAGAACCCATCTCGTTGGAAACACCCATTGGAGAAGAAGAGGACAGTCATCTGGGCGATTTTATCGAAGATAAATTCATCCCCTCTCCCCCAGACACCGTCATCCACATCAACCTCAAGGAACAGATCGAAGATGCACTAAAAACTCTAACGGAGAGAGAAGCCAAGGTCTTAAAGATGCGCTTTGGTCTGGGAGATGGAAACGAGCACACTTTGGAAGAGGTCGGTCAGCAGTTCAAGGTAACCCGTGAACGGATTCGCCAGATCGAAGCTAAGGCTTTGCGCAAGCTTAAACATCCAAGTCGCAGTCGCAAACTCAAGTCCTTTACCAACGATCAGCCCCCTATTTAAGCGAAAATTCACTTAACCAGGATAAGTCAGGTTAATTGACTCAATTCAGTAGATTTGATATATAAGGGGATGAGGGGCCTATAGCTCAGCGGTAGAGCCACCGGCTCATAACCGGTTGGTCCCAGGTTCGAATCCTGGTAGGCCCACTTTTAACTCGAGGAAAAAATGTGGACATCAATTTCGGTAGCCTTATAAAACTCCAGAAGCTCGATGAAGAAATAAAGAAGCTCTCTATTTTCCTTGAAAACGTACCCGCCCGGCTCGCCGAAATCGATAATAAGATCGAGACCAGCTTCAAGGTCGTAACCATCGCCAAGGACAAGTTTACCCATAACCAGAAGAAGCGGCGTGACCTTGAAGGGGAAGTCCAAGATCAGAAAATCAAAATGGAGAAATATCGTAAACAATTGAGCGGAGTCAAGACCAACATCGAATACACCTCCCTGTTAAAAGAACTCGCCGGCGTAGAAAGGATCATCGGACAACTGGAGGAAGGGATCATAAGCGAGATGCTGGAAGCCGACGATATAGAGAATGACATTAAAACCTCTGAGAAGAAAGCTAACGAAGCCAAGCAGCAGCTCCTGAAGGAAAAGGACGTTTATCTTCAAGAAAACCAAGCTAATGAAAAAGAGCGGGAAGAACTCCAGTCTGAAAGAGAAAAACTCATTCCCGGCATACATGATGATCAGATGAGCTTATACCTGAACATCTTTCGGAAGAATTTCGGAATTGCGCTGTCTCCGGTGACCGATGATTTTTGTTCGATGTGCCAGATCCGTATACGTCCTCAGGTCATAAACGAGCTGATCGCTCAGAATTCGATCATTCTGTGTGAAAACTGCGGGCGTATCTTGTATTGGAAATCCAAATAAGTTGACTGCTCTTATTCTTGGTACAAAGCGTCGATCCGCTCTTTATATTTATCCTCAACGATATTCCGTTTGATTTTGAGAGAAGGCGTGATCTCTCCCTTTTCGATCTCGAAATCCCTATCCAGCAGGACCACCTTTTTTACTTTCTCGTAAGAGGCCAAATCGGGTGTGGCCTTATCGATCTCTTGTTCATAGTACTGAACAATCTCCGCCTTTGAGATCAGGTCGGCGTTATCTGTAAAGCTGATATCTTTGGTTTTTGCGTATTCAGCCAGCTTTTCAAAATTGGGAACGATGAGAGCAGAGATAAATTTACGCTTATCCCCGACCACCACAGCCCCCTCGATGAACGGATGGATCTTCAAGATATTTTCAATCGCTTGCGGGGCCACATTTTTGCCGCCGGCCGTGACGATAATGTCCTTTTTCCTGTCCGTGATAACGAGAAATCCCTGCTCATCCAGATATCCGATGTCTCCGGTATAGAGCCAGCCTCCCTTGAGCGTTTCCGCGGTTTCAGCCTCCATCTTGTAATAGCCCGGCATGACGTGAGGACCTTTGGTCAGGATCTCACCATCATCAGCGATTTTTACTTCGACTCCAGGGACAGGCTGCCCCACGGATCCGAATTTGAGGTGATCGAAGGTATTGGCAGTGATCACAGGAGAGGTTTCTGTCAATCCATACCCTTCCAGAACCACTAGGCCCATGGCATAGAAAAATTCAGCGATATCCTTGGAAAGAGCGGCCCCTCCGGATACAAAGAAACGGACATTGCCGCCTGTTTTTGCAATGATCTTCGAGAAGACCAATTTGTGAGCCACTTTGTGTTTGAAGCCCAAAGCCCCGGGGATAGGATCGCCCAGGAGCTGTAAACGTCCGTATTCTTTGCCGATCTTCGCTGCCCAGAAAAAGATCTTCCGTTTTAGGGAGGAGCTGGTCAACACATTGTCTATGACGGCCGCATAGATCTTTTCGAAGATCCGCGGTACTGCCACCATAAGAGTGGGTCGAATCTCGGTAAGATTCACGCCGAGGGTCTCAATACTCTCTGCGTATCCGATGCTGATGCCCTCGTAAAGATAGACAAAACTCACCATTCGCTCCAGAACATGTGAGAGCGGCAGGAAGGAGAGTGCGGTATCCTCAGGAGAAAATGGGATGACCTCATCCACAGCTTTCACATTGCTGATGAAGTTGTTGTGGGTGAGCATGACACCCTTGGGAACACCCGTTGTGCCTGAAGTATAGATGATGGAAGCGACATCGGAAGGTCTCACTTCTCCTGCCAGCTTTTCAAACAAAGCCGGCTGTTCCGTTTCCAGCTCTTTGCCCTTGGCCTGAACCTCAGCTACGGTTTTCGTCCCAGGAGGCGCTTCTGTCTGGAACGTAATAAAGGCATTGACTTTGGTCAGATCGTCTTTGATATCCTTCACCTTATCCCAGAGTTCGGGGCTGGAACAGACCACGATCTTAGCATCTGAGTTATCGATGATATATTTGATCTGTTCAGGCATGAGCGAAGTGTAGATAGGAACCGATATCCCGCCGATACATAAATTAGAAACATCGGTCATCAGCCAGAATGGGCTGTTTTCTGCCAAAATGATGAGTTTATCACCCGCAGTAGCACCTAATGCCCGGAGTCCCAAAGCAAAATACTTGACCCACTCAGATACCGCCTGAGTGGACATGGGAATATAGGCCTCTTCTTTTTTATAGAGAAAAAGATCATCCTTAGGGTAGGATTTTACGGTATTTAGAAACAATTGAGCTATGGTATCAACCATGATGCCCTCCTTCGTTACGGTGGGTCCAATTCTATTTAACTCTTGACTCCCCTGTCAAGC
>JAUWSR010000075.1 GCA_030609975.1 Acidobacteriota bacterium
GGACGAAAGCCCTCATTCATGGGGATGTATTCCCCGATCTTTCCGATATAGCCATCCGTTGTGGTCGCTAAACCACCCAGTTCAATCTTCACATCGGGTTTCTTCTCTTTCTTTTCGTCATCCTTTTCCTCTGCGGCCAGGAGTGGAGTGACAACCAGTAACAAACTGATAGCAAATACAAATATTTTCTTCATTTTGTCCTCCTTTACCTGATGATCCCTTTGCCATATCCTGGAACGGTCTGGGAAGGATTATCTGTACCGTGGATCTGGAAGTGGCACTGAGAGCACTTGGTGAGGAAGGCTCTTCTCCACCCGGCAGTTCCGAAAGGATTTTCGGAATGCTGGCCGGTAGCGGGTATTTCTTTGGCCATGGTCAAGCCTTCCCGGCCGGCGTGAAAGTGGGATTCATGACACTGCAGACACAGGAAGGGCTCGTTCTGTTTGAGAAGATTGTCAGCCACCGTGCCGTGAGCATCGTGGCAGATTGTGCAGTCTTCAGCCACCGGAGCGTGCTCGAAGATAAAAGGCCCCTGTTTGTCTGCGTGGCAGCCCAAACACATGTCGCTCATGCGCTCATGGGTCTTCATATTCTGCATCATGGAACCATGATGAGCATGACAACTGCTGCACTTCATCTTCCCTTCTTTCAGAGGATGCCGAGAGGGAAAATTGACCTTGGTCATGATGTCTTGGTGGCATTCCATGCACAGCTGCGGATCGGGTTTTACCAGTCCGGAGTCGCTATGGGTGGAATGACAACTGGAGCAGGCCACTTCATTGGTGGCGTGGTCACCCAGGTTGAAATCTCGGGCCTGCAGGGATTTATGACAGTTCAGACACTTCTGAGAAGATTCTTCAGCTGAAGCATTGGCAAAACTGAAGATCTTGCTGGGATCTCCTTCTTCCATATGTGCATCACCCGGGCCATGGCAGGATTCGCAGCCTCTTTGAATTCCGGCCAGTTCAAAGTTCATGATCCGGTGGTGAATATTGGACGAGGGTAGCACCTGATCCTCGTGACACTCAAGACACGTTGCATCCGCAACCTGTTGGACATTCACGGCAAGAACCGAGGAGCTGAAGAAACCCACGACAACAGCGACAGCACATACAACCAAAATACGTGTAAGCAATGACCGAATCATATTGCCTCCTACATTTTAATAGTTAGAAATTGTTTTATAGTATAGAAATTGCAATGTTACAAACTTATTAAATAGGAAGTCAAGAATATTGAAATAATCATTGCTATTTTCTCAAGTTTTCTTATATTAGAGGGGGAGTATAATTGTGACAATGAAGAAACATAAAGGCTATTTCGAGATACATGCTGAGGCATGCAAGACCTTCGGACACCCCAAACGTCTGATGGTCATTACGACTCTTCGCGACGGTGAATACACGGTAAGCGAGCTTTCGGAAGAGACCGGTATCGATACCTCCAATCTTTCGCAACATCTGCACATTCTCCGGGACAAGGGCCTGGTTACGACCCGGAGAGAGGGCACCAAGATCTACTACTCCCTTTCTCATCCCAACATCGGTAAAGTTCTGGATTTGATGTCGGACTTTTTGGAACAAAAGATCGCCGAGGATCACAGCATCCTCAATTCTGGTGAAGAATAAATTTACAATAAGTGCGGATTATCGTATAATTTGCTTTCACATATTTTATCAAAAAGAAGCCTGTTACCAGGAAAAAGAAGGAGGAGATCGTGAAAAAAGCCATACCTGTCCTAGTCATCGTTTTTGCCTTTGTTTTTATTTTGGCTGCCTATAGCCAGGATTTTACCTATGTGGGCTCAGCCAAGTGCAAGACCTGCCATAAAAGTGAAAAACGAGGCCAACAATATCCTCTCTGGGAAGCACGCCAGCATTCCAAATCCTTTGCAGCTCTAAGCACGGATAAAGCCAAAGAACTGAGTCCGGATACTCCCGCAGCCGAAAATCCCAAATGCTTGAAATGCCACGGCCCCACCGAAGGCTTCAAAGAAGAAGGCGTAACCTGTGAAACCTGTCATGGACCCGGCAGTGCCTATAAAAAACTAAGCATCATGAAAGATCACGCTCAATCGGTAGCCAACGGTTTGACGGATTTCAAGTCCGCTGATGAAATTAAAAAGCAATGCCTCTCTTGCCATGCTGATGCCCACGAATCTAGCTTCGATTTTGCTTCGGCCTGGGAAAAGGTAAAACATCCTGTCCCTGAAGGAGAATAGACCAAAGATCTAGTTCATAGAAACCGTCCATGGGAGGGTCGGTTCTTGACCATCTAAGGTCTGTCAGGGGATTTTCTTTTAGATCGCGATCAAAGATAACATAAAGATGAAGTTTTCATACAGGATTTTTCTATTCCTTTTGGTTTTATGCCTACTCAGCCCCTTGATTTTTAGCCAGAGCAATGAAGACTGTGAAGCCTGCCATTCCGACCGGGATTTGAGCATGCAAAAGCGGGGACGCACGGTATCTCTTTATGTAAATTTCGACCGCTATGCCCGCTCCGGCCACAAGGGTCTGGCCTGCAGTAACTGCCACCAGGATGTCGAAGAGGACTTCCTTCACGCCGAGCAGGAAAAGCAGTTGGAAAAGGTAAACTGCGGGATATGTCACGAAGAGGCGGACAAAGCTTTCTATGCTGGAATTCACGGAAAGGCGCTAAAACGCGAAGCAGCTTATGCTCCGACCTGCCAAGAATGCCACGGCAACCATTACATCCTGCCTCCGTCCGACGTCAACTCCCGTACCTATAAAATGAATATCCCGGTTCTATGTGGGAAATGTCACCGGGAAGGCGCCCCCGTAGCCAGGGTGTATAACATTCCGGAACACGATATCCTGAGCAACTACTCTCAGAGCATCCATGGGGAGGGTTTGTTCAGAAGCGGATTGATCGTCACCGCCACCTGCAACGACTGTCACGGCAACCACCTTGTGCTGCCCCATACCAATTCTCGCTCTACCGTCTCATCCAGAAATATCGCAGCAACCTGTACACAGTGCCACGCCCGCATCGAGCAGGTGCATATCAAGATCATCAAGGGTGAGCTCTGGGAACAGGAACCGGGTGCCATCCCAGCCTGCAATGACTGTCACCGCCCTCACTCCATCCGAAAAACCGATTTGGTGGTGCGCACCACAGATCGCGAATGCCTGCAGTGCCACGAAAAAGAGGATGTCCATAAGACCGTAGAAGGCGAGCAGATTTTCCTCACCGTACAAAAGGAAGATATCCAGAATTCTATTCATCGCGACATCCCCTGTGTTAAATGCCATTCCGACATTTCTCCCCAGCTTGACCGCCCTTGTGAGACAGCGAATCGGATCGACTGCTCCAACTGTCATGCCCAGGTCTCTGAAGACTATTTTGAAAGCGGCCATGGCAAAGCCTATTTCGAAAAAAATCCCAACACACCTTACTGCACGGATTGCCACGGGACACACATCGTCTATTCCCCCCGGGATGAAAGGGCTCAAACCTACCGCTCAACAATCCCGCAGTTATGCGGAAACTGTCACGGTAAATTGGACCATCCCGCAACCCTCGAAACTGCTCAGGGGAATGTCATGGTGAATTACTCCAGCAGTGTTCATGGAAAAGCTCTGACAGAAAAAGGCCTGTTACCGGTCGCACTGTGTACGGACTGCCACACTTCTCATTTCATCCTTAACCATGAAGACGAACGTTCCTCGGTCCATTTTCGAAATCTGCCTGCAACCTGTGCTGCCTGTCACAAAGGCATTTATGAAGAATATGTCGACAGTGTGCACAATATCGAGAATCCGGATACGGAAGAGAAGCTTCCCACCTGTGAGGACTGCCACTCCGCCCACCAGATCAAACAACACCAGGGGGACCAGTTCATGACCGAGGTCACTCATCAGTGCGGGTCCTGTCACGAGGAACTGTCGGAATCCTACACCGACACCCTCCACGGCAAGGCCTACACCCTGGGGTATCTGAAAGCAGCGAAATGTTCGGACTGCCACGGAGCCCATGACAGTCGGGACGTGAACGATCCTGATTCTCATGTCGGTTTTAACCGGGTAGTGGATACCTGTCAGGCATGTCATGCAGACGCCAACCGGCAGTTCACGGGCTATCTATCACATGCCACCCATCACGATAGACAAAAATATCCCATCCTCTTCTTCACCTTTTGGGCCATGACTTCACTGCTGATCGGAGTCTTCAGCTTTTTTGGGGTGCACACGCTCCTGTGGTTTCCGCGCTCATGGAAACACCTGAAGGTTAAACGGCAGGCGGAACACAAACACAAACGTTACTTCATCCAGCGTTTCACCCTGGAACAGCGGATCACACATCTCTTTGTGATCCTGAGTTTTATGGGCCTGGCATTGACCGGCATGATGCTCAAATTTGCCAACATGCCCTGGGCCCATTTTTTAGCTAATATTCTAGGAGGAGTGGAGGCCGCAGGCCGGATCCATCGCTTCTCAGCCATTATCACTTTCGGATACTTTGCCGCCCACCTCTATTCCTTGGCGCGGATCAAAAAAAGGACCAAGGTCTCCCTCAAACAATTGATCACAGGCAAACGCTCCCTCTGGTTCAATAAAAAGGACTTCCAGGATTTCTGGGGTTCCATCAAATGGTTCTTGGGGAAAGGACCCCGACCAAAGTACCCCCGCTGGACCTATTGGGAAAAATTTGACTACATGGCCGTTTTTTGGGGAGTCGGCGTGATCGGGATGTCTGGATTGATCCTGTGGTTCCCGGAATTTTTTACTATTTTCCTGCCGGGCTGGCTGATCAATGTGGCCATGATCATCCACAGTGACGAGGCCCTGCTGGCTGTGGGATTCATCTTCACCGTGCACTTCTTCAACACCCATCTGCGACCCGAATCATTCCCGCTCGATCCGGTCATCTTCACGGGATTGGTACCTCTGGACGAATACAAAGAGGACCGCCCGGATGAGTATGAGTATTTGAAGGAATCCGGACAGCTCAAGAAGGATGTGGTTTTGAAGGAATTCAGTCCCAGGCAGATGCTGTGGGTAAGGATCTTCGGCTATACCTTCTTAACGATCGGCCTCACGCTGGTCATCCTGATCATCTACAGCATGCTTTTTGGATACAAGTAGACTTTCTTAATCTTCAGTTATTTCACTGGCATCAGCAACAGGGGTTTTGACCTCTTCGACGGTCGCGCAGGGATGTTCATGTTTATACATATCACGAGGCATTTTTCCTGTCAGCCAGGAGGGATTCATAGGATAGACTGCGGGATTGAAAAGGGTGGCATACAAATGCCAGATCAGGATAGCCAGTGACGCTAATATAGCCTCGTAAAAATGGATGACCAAGGACACATCCAGGACACCCTTCGGCAGAAAGCTAACAAAGAAATTGTCGAACCAGAGCAAAATACCGGTCAGGATCATGACCACATTTCCCCAGAGCAAAGCCCAATATTCCGCTTTTTCCACAAAGCTGAAGCGTTTGAAACAGGGGGGCTCTTTCCGTAATCCCAAATTGAAAAGAACGCGCTGGATAAACTCGGTAAAATCCGACATTTTGGGAAACATATCCGCAAAAAATCGTTTTCCACGGCGAGTAAAAAGATAGATAGTATGCCAGACGGTGGCAAAAATCATAACGCTTGCCGCCACACGGTGGATTATGCCTCGCAGTTCAAATCCTCCTTCCCAGCCAAAAAACAAGCGGGCGATAACACTATCGCTGTAGCGCAAAGCAAAACCGGATATGACCAGCACGATAAAGCTCACCATGAGAAAGGTGTGCTGCCAAAGCTCCCCTATGGTCATCCTGCGCACCTGTGGTTTTTTCATGACCAGAACGAGCTGCCGGAACAGGTCGATCAGGCAGTACAGTGCCATAAGACCAATGATCACGAAAATGGCGATGATATAGATGGTTTTGACAACACCAGCGGCTGGGGTCTGAAGCCCTTCTCCGCTGACCCCATGGATCGGAGTCGTTGCCATCTCAGCAGAGATGCCGGGATGGCATTCCCCACAGGTTACTTTCAAGTTTTCGGGATTGATGGTCGAGGTGGGATCCCTGCTGGGGAGAATTCTGTGGACCCCATGACAGGAAGCACAGTTGGCGACATGCAGATCTCCGGCTTTGCTTTTTAAGCCATGGTAGCTGTCGATAAAAGAGGTCAAGTGGCCCCCGGACAGTCCATATTTTTCGGTCAGCTGGATGGATTCATGACAGGGAGAGCATGTTATCTCCGCAACTCTGGAACGGGAGACCGGAGATCTCGGATCGGAGGGAGAGATGATCCCATGTTCACCATGACAGTTGGTGCAAACAGGAGCATCGGTCTCTCCTCTGGCAACCAATTCACCGTGAATGCCTTCCCAAAAATCCTGTTCTACACCTTTGTGGCATTTGCCGCAGGTTTTGGGGATATTGAAATGGTTGATGGTAGAATCGGGGTATCCAGGAGAAAAGATTTTATGCGCCGTACCCTCCGTGGAGTGACAATCATTGCAGGTGGCTGCGACATAGATCCCGCCTTTGGTGGCTTGGCCATGCACACTGTTCTGATAAATATCTATGGGATGATCGATCAGGATCTCGTACTTGGTGGTGATATCCAAGTCCTCGTGACACTTGCCACAGGTGTCGGGAAGATTGACGGGATGGGTTTTAGAAAGTTTTACCGAAGAGGGCAGGATATCATGGTCGCCGTGGCAATCCACACATTGGGGCATATCCTCGCAGTCCCCGATCGATTCGCGGCCGTGGGATTGGTATTCTACGGATTCTTTGTCATGGCATTCCCGACAGCCTTGGCAGCCTACAGCAAAGCCTTCGATCTCCTTATGCGGCATGGTGTCTTTATATATATGGCAGTCGAGGCATTCCAGATCCATGTGCGAGGAAAGGGAGAGGTCGTCCTCGAATTTTGTGTCGTGTGTGCTGGTCTCATGACACTCAATGCAGTCCTTGCTGGCTATGGTTTCATATTCCTCTTCGGTTTGCTGTACTTCTTGTGGTTGTGTCTCCTGGGATACGAGAAAACTAAAGGGGATGGCCACCACAGCCACAAAGATAACAAATTTCCAGCCTGTTTTTTTGTTGTTAACCATATTCCTCATATCCTCCGCCTCTTCTTATGTTATATTTAAGTTTATAATATTACATTAAACTAAAGTAATGTCCAAATGTTTTCTGTTTATATAGACAAAAATCCGGCATTAGTCTTCCGTTGGAAGCATCTTGGGTTTTACTCCAAATATAGATGAGTAATTTTCCGGATAGGAGTCCTTGCCGCCGATCAACAACATGGTCAAAGGCATCACTTTTTTTGCCTGCTCGGTCATCTCGGAAGCCAGCTGACGGATATCCCACTGGGCGGTAGCATCTTCGCGAAGACGGGAAAAGTGATAGAATTCCCGGGCATTGACCTTCCACAGGACACGTTTGCAGTGTGCATTGGTCAATATATACTCTGCACCATAATCCATAACGGCTTTTAGATTTTGATAGGCCAGTTCACTGGTTTCAATGACTTCTCTAAAAGCTTGCTCTGCACCCACCGCCTGAACAGAAGGCGGCACCACGATCCCCAGACCAGGATCGTAAGATTGTGTGGTCAAGGTGGACATCCGGTGACGTTTGAGCTGGGCGAAACAGGTGGCAGAGACCACCAGTTCGAACGTGAGGCTGACATACTCGAATTCACGCAGGACGGCATCGAAGAATTCCATATGTTGAAATGCGGTTTTAAACAGTTCCTTTTTATCCTCCGGCCTGAGTGATGCGGCCCGCTCGCGACACGTTTGATAGGGCAGACTCGTTACGGAGTGCAGCAGCGCAGCCAGCAGTTTTTCGTCTGCATCTGGAGTGAAATCTACTAACCGAACGGTATCAACAGCAGCCTTTGCTTCAGGGACGACGAAATTTTCAGTTAGAGCTCCAAGCCCAGGATAGGTCTTTTCATCAAAATCGCCGGCTTCGGTAAAGAGCAAAATCGAAGGCGCCACGTTTTTGGCCAGATCATGAATACAGCGGTTGAATTCCTGGATCTCTGCCAGAGGATGGGCGGCAAAACGGCGGATCATGTATTCCAGATAGCGGGCGTTCAAAGTCATGCCCAATTGACCGAGAGTAGCCAGGCTCACGACATAGCGGGCATCTTCTTTAGCCCACCCATCCAAGAGGGTGTGGTTTTTGGGAGCTGATGCCAGCTCGCTGTATTCATCCCAAAAATAGGGTTTGAGCAAATCGTAAAGCTCATGGTACAACCGATTCTGAGCATGGATCGTCTCGAGAAAGATATCCTGTTTGCCGGCCCGCTTCACTTCTTCCGGAATGAGACAGTCATCTTCGAGCTTGATATAGCGCTGGGATTTTTCTGTGTATGAAGCCAGGCGGAAGTGTTCGATCTCTTCCATGGCCAAACGACTGACCCCGATAATATCGAAGTTAAACACCGCATGCTCAGCTACGGAGTGATGCCCCATCTTGAAGATGATGTTGCGGTTGGAACGTCGTGCCTTCTCGACTTCTGAACGGGCGACCTCACGCAGCTTGTCTATAGAACGCGGATCACGGGAGATTCGGGCATAAGAGGCGGAAAGTGTTTCCGGAGTCACATCCTCACGTGCAGGGCTGTTTTTTTTCAGCTCATCGATGACCGTGCTGTCAAGATTGTATCCCGCCAGCAAGATTTTCATGTTGCCTTTTACCATAGGTGCCCAGCAGGAAAAAGTCAACACTCTTTCCGAGGGGGTTCTCAGAATTTCTTAGGCGTAATATGTTGATATAAAACGAATTAAAGCACTGTTTTCCGAGAAACGCATTCCGATCTGAGAGGTTAGTCTTTAGACTCCTGATCCGGACTGGGCACATTGGGTTCGGTCATGCGTTCAGGATTTAGCAGGTCTCGGAGCTGTTCTTCACTGAACAATCCTCTGTCCACGATGACGTTTATGAGACTCTTCCCGCTCGTTACGGCCTCATCAGCGATCTCTGAAGCCAGGGCATACCCCAGAGTTGGGGTCAAGGCCGTCATCAGACCTAGACTCGAGTCGGCATAAGCCAAACAACGTTTGGGATCTGCAGCAATCCCTACAATACAGCGTTCTTTGACGACACGCAGGGCATTCCCTAAAAGGTCCAGCATAAAATGAAGGTTGAAAGCGATAACCGGCATCAAAACATTGAGCTCAAGCTGACCGGCCTGCACGGCATAGCTGACCGCAGTATCACAGCCTATGACCTGGCAGCAGACCATATTCAACATTTCCAGCATGGAGGGATTCACCTTACCCGGCATAAAAGAGGAGCCAGGCGCCACGGGCGGAAGTGAGATCTCAGCTAGCCCTGTCATCGGACCTGAGCTCAGCAAACGCAGGTCGTTGGAGATCCGGGTGAGCTCTAAGGCAATATTTCGGAGTGCCGCGGACACTTCGGCAAAAGGTCGCATGCTCTGCATAGCCTCTCGCATATCCTCGGCAGGAATGAAATTAAAGCCTATGGATTTGGAGAGGGCGTTTACCATACGGCTCCTGTATTCATGAGGAGTATTGAGCCCCGTCCCAACCCCGCTCCCCCCGATCCCCAATTCCAGGAGCGAAGCGGACGCGTGCTCTAAAAATCACATCCCTTTTCGAAGAGATTTGGCATATGCCTTCAATTCCTGACCCAAGCGGATGGGGGCCGCATCTTGAAGATGAGTACGGCCCGACTTCAAGATCCCATGGAACTCATCCCCCTTAGCATCCAGCGCATCTGTCATGCTGCTCAGTGATGGATATAGCTTATCCCGTAGAAGCATCAAAGCCGACAACCGCATGGCTGTAGGAAAGACATCATTGGTGCTCTGTCCCCTGTTCACATGGTCATTGGGGTGCACCAACTCATAATCTCCCCGTTTTCCTCCCAATATCTCCGAGGCCCGATTGGCGATCACCTCATTGCAGTTCATATGGAAGGAGGTTCCCGCCCCCATCTGGAATACATCCACGGGAAATTGATCCTGATATTTTCCCGCCAGCACATCTTCGCAGGCTTGGACAATGGCTTGAGATTTAGCAGCTGCTAACAATCCCAGTTTCGCATTCACTTGGGCAGCCGCCTGCTTGATATACATTACGGCTTCTACCAAGGTCAACGCAGCCCGCAGCCCACTTATAGGAAAATTTTCTACGGCCCGTTGGGTCTGGATCCCAAAATAGGCATCTTCAGGAACGGAAAATTCTCCCAAAGAATCCTTTTCTATTCGAGTTTTCTTGGTCATTCAGATTCCATAATATCCCCGCGCTCTAGATGTCTATACCACAGGCCCTTCCGGAGGTCAAATACAGGTCCGTTTGTTACCTTCTCATTGCAACAGGAGTCAAGAACCGCTAACTCTGATTTTCTGTATTCATCTTGAATCTTTGTTGTTCCTCGTAGCATTCTTGCTTAAATGAGAATAATTGGAATCTTATTAAAGATATCACTAGAGTAGCCAACCCTCCTATCACAATCAAGCTTCCAATTTTTAGGAGGAAAGTAATAGAAAAATCCAGGGCAAAACTTTCTGCAGTTTTATAGCCTCCGTGTATGAGTATAATCAATGTACCGATGAAGATTAAAATCCAACCTACCCTTCTAACCAAACAGTGAAGTATCGAGGACCTATATATTCGTTGTAAATCCTTTTTTTGCTGGTCTTCTTTGAAATCCATGACGCTAATAACTCCTATTATGGGACGAGATGCGCAATGAATCTTTTCAACATCTCCTCGACGATGAACGTGTGACCTTTATAATTTAAAATGTCTCCTTTTTGAGGGATTCTCCTGAATTCATTCAGGAAAAAACCAGCACAAAAAAGCGCAGAGGTTGAACAAATAGCAGGGAAAGCTTTATGGGATTATAGGCAGAAGAGGTGGTAATAGAATCAGCCGCTACATTTTTGCCTAGAATTTTGCTCTTGCCTCACAATCCAAGTGGAATTTTTTCCTGCCTTTATAAATCCGTTTTTCCTGACTACCTAATGCAATGAAACATCGATCACAATATTCAAGAGGGCCATCGTAATTCCCAATTATCTCCCTCTCCGTTGATGCTCTTGAAAATCCGTCTGTTTTTAGCATTTTCATCTCTGCCTCCTCCAAATGGATTCTAATGTCATGGTTTTATATTTAATCGCTCCTTAATGTTCGGATGCCTGGTTAAATAATTTGTATGATTATTAATGCACGTTTGTATCTTCCTCGCCGAACAGCATTGATAAAATACGTTTTCTAGAACGGGCCTTTAATATTTCATCGATAAATGTTGGGAGTTGAAACTTGTGGGCAAAATATGCCAAGAGAGTAAGGTGGGATTGGTGAGACTCTGGATTGCTAAGCATCAAACAGACAAGGTGAACAGGTCTATCATCTATAGCACCAAAGTCGATGCCCTTAGGGATCCTGGCAATCGCAATTATTGTCTGGTCAAGTTCATCTATGAATAAATGAGGTATTGCAACTCCATTCCCTAATCCCGAGGAATCTTCTGCTTCATTTGACATCAACTGTTTGTAGGCTTTATCTAAATCAAATGAACCATATATGAGGCCAACCTTTTTTATCATATAGCGCAAAAGATCACTTTTTTCAGTAAACTCAAGCCTCATGAAAACCAGACGATTATTCGCCAATTCCGAGAAGGCCATTTGATTTATTGGGGAGGGGGGAACTTCTGGGGATAATTTACCTCTTCCAGTTTTCATGAAATCTGTTGAATGTTCTACCCCATAGTGTATAAGTTTACGAAACCCACTCCCTCCCAGCTTCCGCATGAGGCTAATAATTTCAAAAATATCTTTGGATTCCAATCCAATGTCATAAGTCAATTTAATAAACTCATTTAATTCTTGATGCCCCCGTAACAACAAAATTGTGTCAGGATTTGGACGGTGGCTCATTTCAATTAACAAATCTTCTGGGACGCCAATAGTTTCGGCAATTTTTATGATCCGATTATGCGTAGGTGGTTTTAGTTTCCCCAATTCAACTTGTGAAAGATATGCAGGCGAAACATCTATCTTTTTTGCCAAGCTTCGAAGGCTTATGCCAGCTGTTGTCCGAAGCATCCGTAACGTATGACCAAACATTAATTTATACATTGTTTCCTTTCAATATTGTTAAGTGTTTACTTAACAATTTACAGACATAGGGTTTCATTGTCAAGAAGAAATTAACAAAAGTAGACCATTCCCTATTTCCGGATCGATTGATGGGTCTCTCTATAATACTATGAATGAAACTTAGAGCAATCAGGCTCAATCATTCTGGCTGAGATAATAATTCAGTATCGAGGTGGAGGCGCAGCCGAAACCCTTGGCAAAGGCCTGGCACCAGCCCATCTCGATCTTGACCCCGCCTCCGTAGCTCCAAGCATACTCCTTCTTGTAGCAGTCTTCTATCGAGATACTGGCCGAGGCGATAGTCACGGATACAGACTTCTCGAACTCCGGGCACATGTAGGCCTTAATCGGGTGTGTCGGTTTTTCTGTGTAAACTCCATTTTTACACTCACACATATTTAGCCACACGATCTTGAAAAAAGATCATCAGTTGTGAGTATATCATAGCCCAGTCCCTATGTCGCATAGTCCATTTTCTTGCTGCCTCCTCCA
>JAUWSR010000243.1 GCA_030609975.1 Acidobacteriota bacterium
ATTATCGATTACTTAGATAATATTTTCTTTCAGTTTATTTCAGTCTGTTTTGGTATTTTTAGGTGCCATTTGGTCACGAAATGGTCACGGAGAAGAATGCAGATTTGTGCTTGGTGTAAAATATTTTAATTTTTTCTTGACAAATGACTACATCTGTAATATTTTATCAATATGACTACTAATGTAATCAAGGAAAAAGCAATGAAAAAAGAATTACCCAGAATAGCCGACTCGGAGTGGCGTGTGATGCAGATACTTTGGGAGCACGGTCCTCTGACAGCAAATGACATTGTCAATGCGCTGTCAGGTGAAGTGAAGTGGAAACCCAGAACGATCAAGACTTTAATAAGTAGACTTGTGAAGAAAGGTGCAGTCAAGGTAATACAGGGGGGCTACCGGTATCAGTATTCCGCTGCTGTAGATGAGTCTGCGTGTATCCGATCTGAGACTAGATCTTTCGTTCAGCGTGTCTACAAGGGAACAATGACTCCAGCTCTCGCTACTTTCCTTGAGGATGCCGACCTCTCAGCCCAAGAGATAAACGATCTGCAGGAGATCCTCGACAAGAAAAAAGGAGAATAAAGATGGAAGCTTTAGTAACCTCTATTCAGCCTTTTTTTGGCTGGCTTCTGCAGACGAGCTTGAGTGCAAGCGTGGTCATCTGTCTGATTCTGGCAGCTCAAAAGGTTTTAGGCGGCAAGTTGGGTCCACGCTGGTGTCATTCCCTTTGGCTGGTTCTGTTAATACGATTGGTACTGCCAGGGACATTTCCGAGCCAGGTTGATCTTCTCAGTCTTGTCCCTTCATTTGATCGGCAAATTCAAAAGCAGCAGCCATCTGACACTGCTAAAGAGCAAGAGGCCACCCCGGCCATTCAAGTCTCCGATTCCGCTGAAGCGAAACCGGCTCCTAGGCCAGAATCGGCTGCCGGATCTATAGAGCAAGCGAATCCGAAACCAGGGCTGTTCTCCGATGTGCAAAGCAAACCGAAGCCAGGGGTGACATTCCTCCGCCGAACCCTGCCTTATATTTGGTTTGCCGGCGCAATGGTGATCGGATTATATCTTCTCATGAGCAACTTTTTCCTATGGCGAATTGTCAGGCGGGAGCGTCTTTTAATCGATCAGAAGACCTTGGAACTTTTTGAAGAGTGCAAAGAGCAGATTGGCGTCCAAACGCTTGTTGGCCTTATACCGAGCTCTCAAATCAAGAGTCCGGCTCTCTTCGGCTTTGTCCGGCCCCGTCTTCTGCTGCCCATGAAGATGCTCGAGAAAGCCAGCCAACAGGAGCTGCGGTATATCTTTCTTCATGAGTTGGCCCATCTCAAACGTCATGACATCTACCTGGGGTGGCTGACCAGCTTTGTGCAGATCTTACATTGGTTCAATCCCTTGGTCTGGTATGCCTTCTATCGTTTGAGGGTCGACCGGGAACTTTCCTGTGATGCTTTAGTTCTCTCTCGAACGGGAAAAGAAAAATCAAAAGAATACGGACAAGCCATAGTCGGGCTCGCACGTCACTTCTCTCGTTCGCGGCCTCTGCCGGCCATGGCGGGGATTCTGGAAAACAGATCACAATTAAAAAGGAGGATCACAATGATCGCCCAATTTAATAAGAACTCTTATCAATGGTCACCTCTGGCTGTTTTTTTGATTCTGGCTGTAAGCGTTGTTTCGCTCTCCTTTGCCGTCGGGGGCTGGGATCAAAACACTTTTTTGCCAAAGTCTGAGCCAAAAATCTCGCTTCGCAGAGTAGAAACAGGCCCCATATCGGACCTCTCCGGCCCACCGTCTCTGGATGGCCGGTACTTGTGTGATGTTGAGAAAACAAATCTGATTATTCGTGATCTGGTCACAGGCGAGGATCGAGTTCTGACTGAATGGTCCAGGGGATCTGATTCCTACCCTGTCATATCTCCAGAGAGCAGACATGTCGCTTACACCGACCAGGGGAAACTTCAACTGATTAATATGGACAGTACGGGGCACCGTATTCTTTATCAATTTACAAAAGACGAAAGATTCAATATACGTCTGTGGACACCCGATGGAGATCATATCCTGGGTGCTTTCTATAAAGGCGAAAAAGGTGACAAAAATATGCAGTTTGTCACCTTCTCAATCAAAGACGGTTCCATGCAGGTGCTCCACACATTTGAAACTCCCTGGAATTTCTGGAGAAGTGGGATGGCGATTTCGCCTGATGGGCGTTACATCGCCTACGAACGGCCGCAGGAGAAAGACCCTGAGGACAAGGACATTTATATCCTCGACATCGAACATGATAAAACCGATTGTGTGGTTCAACATGCTGCTCACGATAAATTATTGGGCTGGACACCGGACAATAATTACCTATTTTTTGCCAGTAACCGTATGACGGGAATTCCAGGTGTACACGCTATTTCAAATACCTGGGATGCCTACCTTTTGCCGGTGTCCGGAGGCAGGCGGCAGGGGGCACCTGAGCTCATCAAGCACAACATACCCGGCAAGATCAAACCCAAAGGATTTACGCGTGATGGTGGCTTTTTTTACGCGGTCGAGTTTGACACCGTATCGGCTGTTGTGGCGGATGTGGATATGCAGACAGGCCAGCTGATGTCAAGACCCCAGGCGGTGGGACAGACAGGAGCTGACCTTTCGCCTGCCTGGTCGCCTGATGGCCAGTACTTGGCGTATGCTGTGCATAAATCCGATGAATCTGGGATTATTCGCATCCGAAACATGGAAACGGGTCAAGAACGGGAACTTGATCCCGATCTGCCGCCTTTCTTCCTGTTGCGGTGGTCTCCTGATGGAAAATATTTTCTTGTGTCGATTTTCGAGTCGATGTATAAGCGAGATTTCCCACAGTATATCTACCAGATAGATGCCGGCACGGGCGAACGTGTGGTTCTGGTGCAGAGTGAGACCACCATCCTGGGTGCAGCTCAACTTTCTCTTGATGGGAGGACATTGTACTATGTTCAACAACATCCAAAATCAAACAGAGCGAGCCTTATGCTAAGAGACATGGAATCAGACCGTGAAGAAGAGATCTACGGTCTGGATGGTGCCAGTCTCGTTCATTTTCTATCTTTTGCTCTCTCGCCGGATGGACAGCAGCTGGCCATTGCTTCCTTAAACATGAATCCCTCCAAAGGATCAGTAGAAAAGTATATCCTGACAATGCCGGCCAAAGGCGGCGAGCCCAGGGAAATTCTGAAGACCGAAGCGAAACTACCAGGATGGCGAGCGATTGCGTGGACACCCGATGGACAGTCATTGCTCTTTATTGATTCCATCGCAGAGAGGGGGGGGGCCTTGTTTGTTATTCCTGCGGCCGGTGGGGAAGTACGGGAGCTCTGCAGACCCCAAACCATGACGTACGGTGTGTTGCTGCCTACACTGGATGCTCACCCTGATGGAAAACGTTTTGCCTTTGACCACTTTGAGTATCGCCATGAAGTGTGGCTCATGGAGAACTTCCTTCCCAACACTATCGCCTCTAAGGAAAAATGACAAAGGGTGGATGGTGGGCGATACAGGATTTGAAGATACAAGGTTTCAATTTTAACAGAAGCTTCTCAAATGTTGACCAATTCTTGAACCAATCTTGACACAAAAATGGTGGAATCTCCTCCGCTGAAGTGTTATTTTGGTTTAGGGTGGTCGAATGCGGAATTTTTTGGCCCGCCGTCCGACCTGGATGCATTTTTTCTTTAATCCAAGTCAGAGACTTGTGGGAGTCTTTCTGATCTTCATTCTGCTTCCAGGAACATTTCTCGGTGTTTTTGCTCTTCGAGTGTTACGCCAGGAGGAGCAACTGGTCAAGCAGCGGACAAAGGAAAACCTGGAAAGAATAGCCAAAGAGATCGGCCGCGAGTTAGAATCAGAATTTAAAAGTTGGGACGTGAGCGTTGGCCTGGCGGCTGAATCGGGAATTTTGGGTACGGATTTTTTGCCGGAGATCATTCGACAGGCCCTTGAAGAACCTGGAGATGGAATTCTTTTATCCCGTGCCAAAGGAGACCTCAGCTCATTCCCCTCCGGTGCTCTGCTTTTTCTGTTAGACAGCCCATCTGCGCTGCTGCCTCCGACAAGTCGACCTCCTGCCGGTTTTTTTGAGGCTGAGTCGCTGGAAATCAAGCAAAAGGATTATACTAAAGCCATTCTTGCCTATCGGAACCTCTTGGAATCGGCCAAAACAGAAATAAGGGCCATGCTGTTACAGCGATTAGCCCGGACTCTTCGTAAGGCTGGCAGGCTTGATGAAGCCGCCGACACTTACAGGGATCTCCAGGGTATGGATACGGTTTTGATCGGTGGATTGCCCTCGGATTTTATAGGACGTTCCGAACTTTGTGCTTTAGCTGCCGAGCGCGGCGAGATGTCTGAACTGGGAGTTTTATCCCTTTCCTTATATCGTGATTTGGTGGGAGGAAAGTGGCTCCTCGATGAGCCTCGCTACATGTACTATTCGGATCGCTGCCGTTCCTGGTGTCGGGAAAGCCAGGTTCAGCCAGGTGAATTCGCCCGACTCCAAATGATGGAGGAGCGCAAGCTGGCTTTGACCCGTGCGGCCAAGGAATTCTCGATCGAACCGAGGAGGATTAGAAGTGACAGAAACGGAACACACCTCGGTTTTTGGCGGTCCGATCCATTCGCTGCAGTCGTCCTCTCAGAAAATTACTTGAGATTACGGTGGTGGCCCCAGATTATATCTTCACAAGGGGAGGATCTTGACTCCGTTCTCTACTCTTCTGACGGGCATGTCCTTTTCGGTTCATCAGCCATGGAGGCTCCTCCTTTTGCCGTGGTTCAAAACTTGAGGATCGACAGCATGCCATGGCGTATTCAGATCTGGCCCAGAAATCCGGAAGTTATTCAGAGAGCTGTGAGGCAGAGGCAAAATCTTTTTTTGGCGATTCTGGTTTTTATCGGGGCGCTTTTGATCTTTGGAAGCTATATTACGGTGCGTATCGTGAGGCGGGAACTGGAGATTTCTCGAATGAGGGCGGACTTTGTCTCTACGGTCTCACACGAGTTCCGCTCTCCATTGACAGGAATCCGGCAATTGGGCGAGATGCTGCTCGACGGGCGGGTAATCGGCAGGAAGAAGCAGTACCAGTATTTCAAGATGATCGTTCAGGAGAGTGACAGGCTAACCCGTCTTGTGGAGAATATCCTCGATTTTTCCCGCATGGAAGAAGGCAGAAAGGAATACCGGTTTGAACCGCTAAACACTTCCCAATGGCTTCTTAGGTTGGTTATCGATTTTGAGAAGGAAATCACGACTGAGGGAGTAGCGGTAGAAGCATCTAGTCCTGAAGGATTACCTGCGATCTCGGCCGACAACGAAGCGCTGGGATCTGCCGTACACAACCTTCTTGACAATGCGGTGAAATATTCCCCCGGAGAGAAAGTCGTGTGGCTCGACGCAAAGGCTGTAGGCAGTGAAGTCAGAATCGCTATCCATGACAAGGGAGTCGGTATTTCCGAGAGTGATCGGAAACACATCTTTGATCGGTTCTATCGAGCCGACAGCGAAATTACCAAGCGGATCAAGGGGGCCGGACTTGGACTCAATCTTGTCCGGCACATTGTAACGGCCCACAACGGCAGGGTTGAATGTGAAAGCAGAGTTGGGGAGGGAAGCACATTTTCCATCCGGATTCCAGCTTTACCGACCTCAGAAGGAGGTTGAAATGAAAAAGCGTATCCTTGTTGTGGAGGACGAGCCGACGATTGCTACGGGCCTACGGGACGATCTGGAATTGGAGGGCTTCATTGTAGAGGTTGTCGACGATGGTTTGGTGGCGGTTCGGCGAATCTTTGAAGGAGAATTCGACCTCATCCTGCTCGATGTGATGCTTCCCGGTATGCAGGGTTTTGATGTCTGCCGTGAGGTCCGTTTGAAGGGAAATCAAGTC
>JAUWSR010000071.1 GCA_030609975.1 Acidobacteriota bacterium
CGCTGGAGGCTGCGCCTGACAGGTAGAGGGGGAATCCGTTTGAGACCAGGATGATGTTTTTAGAGCCGGGCACATACCTCAAGGTTTTGGCCAGGACGTCCATCTGTACGAAAAAGCCAAAATCTCTATTGGCATCGTAATCAGATGCAGGATCGACAGACCGGGCGAACTGGTCTGAAAAGCTGCCTCCCACTCCGGCTTCTGCCTGACTACTTTGTTGTGCCAGGGTCATGCCTCCCACATCCGAGGTGCGTCCCACCATTTCCCTTAGGCCGGCGATGGTGTTCCTCACTCTTTCATGGTCCAAGCTCAGATATTCGTGAATAACCAGTCCGTTCAGTTGGGAAAACGTAAGCACACCTATCTCGTCGCTGGGAAGCACCTGTGTGTCTAAAAAGTGAAGAGCGGTATCTTTGGACTTGTTGATGCCCTGAATCGTGCTGCGTGCCAGATCAAAAACGAAAAAAAGCTTGCGGTTCATCTGGGCGTGGAGTTCCCGGGCCGGGGCGGGCTGGGTTTCATCCAGGGTTTCTTCGAGCTTCTTTGTTTCCGGGGGCGGAAAGTGTTTCTCGAATTCTGTGATAGCTTGGATCTTCCCGTTGTCGTACAAGGTAAAATCGGATGGGCTTAAATCGGTGATAGGGTTGCCCTTCTTATCAGTGACCTGTACCTGGATCAGTTTAAGAACAACGGTCACCTCATGCTGCAGTTCGGTTTGGGTTTCTTTTTCCTGTTGTGCGTAAGCAGGAGATGGATTTATTCCAACCTGAAAGCAGATCAGGGCGAATATCACAAAAATACAAAGCTTCCTAATCATTCGAAGGACCTCCTTCTTCATATTTGATCTCAGTATCCACCTCTTTTTTTCATGTGCCGGTCCCGTTTTTCAGGCTCTTACATTATAGCCTCACTGGTTGGATACAGCAAATTCTATGCCAGAACCATTTGGGAGAGGATCTTCGTTTTCTCGAGATTTTTTATCGGGATTGAGGACAGGTGTTTGTTTTTGAGGACGATATTTGAAATTCGATATGTTCGCCTTTTTTTATCGTTCCGGTTGAGAGCAGGTCTTTTTCCCCCAGACCTGTAAGAAGAAATGTGTGAAGCTTTAGCTCGCCGTGTTTGACTTGAAGTGTCACGCGAAAATCCTGATTGTCTTTTTGAAGGGAACAAATTCCCCAGGCTGTTCCATTCGACCAAAAGAAACGTCCCTCTTGCGGATCAAATTTCATTGTTAGGTCAACCGCGGAATATTGAAAACCACTCAAAGCCAGCAAGGCCGCCCAACTGGCCATGGCGCGGGCGTAATGGTGGCCGCATTCTGCTTCATCAAAGGGGTTGCGCTTGTGTCCGTCATAACGATCGCGGATGTTTTGGATGCATTGTATCCCAGCGCGTGATTGATTTTCATAGAGCATCCCCACAGCCGCGGTATATTCGAATCCGGTCATGACCTCGGTGAAATAGGGGAAGGGATTTTGAGGGCGACCATAGGGATAACTTGCCATCAGCAGAGCGGATTCATCGCCCAGTGCGAATGAGCGCAAGCAGTTGAAATGGTCGTGAAGGCTCTCCCGCAGATTATATTTCATTATGCTCTTCAGTGTGGTTTTTACATAATCGGGGTTGACCAAATATCCAAGACCACAGACATGAGCCATGTACTGGCCGACCAATTGATCGACCAGGCAGCCTCTTCCCAACTGATAGTCTGGTTGGGTGGGGTCTTGAGCCCCCATCCCGATCAGAAGGCTGGGGGCGATCTCGGATATGTCTTTGGGAGGTTGAATTTTTTGCTCATAATACTCCCCGTTAAACAGGTGCTTGTCGAGCCAGGCGCTTCCGTTCTCGAAAAGCTTGCGGCAGGTCAAAGCGAACGCCTTTTCTCCTAAATGGGCTGCCATCTCCTCGGCAGCACGCAGGGCGCCCAGGTACCAGATTCCCATCTGAGGATTGGGTCCATAATATTCTACATCCATGGTGTTGTGCTGGGCTCCTTCCATGACGCCGTCTTTATCGGCATCCCATCCGCCCTCGATCCAACAAAACTCCAGCGCTTTTTTAATATGTGGCCACAAAGCTGTGAGCATTTGTTCATCCCCCGACAGCTGCCAGTCCCGGTAGACTTTCATGATACAGCCCATCTGTCCATCGGCAGCGGCTTTGCCAAAATCCTGGGCTCTTTCGATAGGAAGAGACACTCTAAAACTCATGAGCCCGGCTTCGTCCGTGGCCTGACTGAACTCGGAATCCCGCATGGATCGGGCAAGGCTGCCATAAAGAAAAGCTGTAGCTTGTTCGTAGTTCCAGACATGAGTGCAGGAACCGTGACAACAGCCTCTGGTGTTGCTTGATCCCTCGAACCCGAAAAAGCGACCATCCTGGGTGCGGAAGCAGGTCTGTGTCCGGAGAGTGCTGAGATTGAACAGAGCCGCCTCTTTTACGACTTCCGGGAGCGTGCAGTCGTTAAAGGTGCGGACGAAATCCAGAGTAGCCAGCTCAAGTTCTTCGAGACGAGGAGCTACCGCTTCTGCGGCCGCCCAGGCACTTTGATATTGGGTTGCATAATAGTTTCCGATCCTGTCCTCGGGTGTATTATTTGGGGTCCAGGTATAGCGATTGGGGAAATGCCACGTTAACAAAAAGGTGACGGATTTTTCTCCGCGAGCAGGGATGTCGATCTCTACAGCCAGGGACGCCATAGGAGTATCTTGATCCTCGATTTCCCGCTCTTCCAGGCGGCCGTCCTGACTAAAATCATCCCAGAAGTCCAAGAAAGGAGTTCCCCAGCCGCCCTTAAGCCAGGCTGTACGATAGCTGGCCTCAGCGGCAGAAGAGGTGGCGAGTGCGATCGTTCCCCATTGTTCGGCTTCAGGGTCTATTCCTTGGGAAGACAGCGCGATGCCTTGGATATGGGAAGTTTTGCGGAATAGATTCCGGTTTTCTTTCCCTCCTATCACCATCCAATCCCCCGTCCAGGTCTGCTGCATCTTTGAGCCATCTTGTCCGATAAAGTTTGGCAGGTTTCCACAAACAGACACGGAAACAGGCTTTGATGATGTATTTGAGATCACATAACGCAGGATGGCTACTGGAATGCCACTGATATCCGTATCGCCGGGAACCAGAGGATTAAAGGCTTCCAGGCGGGCTGTTACCGGGAAATCCGGATCGGACAGCATCACTTGGCCAAGAGGATAGGCGGCAGCAAAAGTGCATTCTCGAAAGCGAGGAAGTCCATGGTTGATAAAGGTGCTGCCATGGCTGTTTTCATAAGCAGAAGCGGGCAGCGGTCCCTCCAGCGCTTTGGCATAGACTTTTCCCTCTGAAGTTTTCACGAATATCGCAAAAAAAGGACCGAACCTTTGACTGATGTTGGGAATAAATCCTTTGGCCGGCCGATTCACGATCTCCCAGTCGCGCAGGTTTCCTCTTCCACCCAAAGAGACCGTCCCGGTCCCGATCCCACCTAGGGGAAGAGCGACCCTTTCCAAGTGATCCTGATCATAAGTCTTCAACACAGGCCAATCCGTATTCTGACAATAAAGTCCAGTTCCCCCGACGGCCAAGATTGTGGCTACGGATATAAAAGACAATATTTTTTTTCGCACGAAAGCCTCCCTTGCTTAATGATCTGTATTCCGGACACGGATATTCCTCCCTTGTATGTATCACATGAATTCGATTTTTAAAAGTCGGACGAGATCTCATTTCCATGATTTGAGCTCTTGTTGAAATATAAATGATGTCTCCCAAGCCAAATTATTTGACGTGAATGAGACTTTTTTCTGATAATGGGCGGAAGGAGAACAATATGTGGTTTAAGCGGATGGAATTGGAGGTCTGGTTTGAAAGGGATTGTCCGAGCTTCGCGAAACCGTAGTGGATCAGTAGAGTGACCTAAGCGAAGACGAACAGGGATTCGCTGTAAGCGTGTCTCTATTCGCTGATTTTATATTCGTAAAACTGGGCGCCGCGCATCCTGTCCAATAAGAAGATCCTGTCGCCGTGGATGCGGATATCGTCCACGAAGTTTTTGAGTGGAAAGATGCCCAGGAGGATACCTTCGGGATCATAGACTTCCAGGCGGAACATGTCCGTGGTGGTGAGATCGGTGTTGCCTGTAACTGAGACGGACTGCGTGCTTTTGCCTCCGCTCATATTCCGACTGATGTTCATCGAAACCTGCTCATCCTCACGGATCTGACGTTCAAGGCCTACTACCCACACGCGGCCGGTCTGGTCCACCGCAATACCTTGGGAAGCACGGTTCATCTGAGGAGCCTGGATCATGACGCGTCCTCCGCTACCGCTGCGGCCGCCTTTGGAAATGGGTTTCTTGGTGTCATAATTTAGCTTGCGGTCGGCTCTCCAAAGAAGATCTCCCTGAGACGAATATTTGTCGATGCGGTTTTGATAATCAAAAGCTACATAAACATTGTCGTTTTGATCGAGAGCAAAGTGAATACGGTTTCCCATCATGTTGAGCATAAAATCTTTATAGTCATGGGCGATTCCGAATTCTTTGCTTTCCTCGCCGCCTGCATCCAGGATCTTTAATAGAGGAGAGGGGGGGGCTTTTTCATTCATGCTTCCGGGGCTTATAGCGATGAAGCCTCCGCTTCCTTTCAGCATTCTTCCATCTGAAAACAGCCGGATCGGACCTAGTGATCCTCTGTTCATGGTGATCCCTTTGTGGTCAATGCCTTCCGGTGTGTAGATCTGGATGCGCTGATTGCTGGTATCCGGGACATATAGATAGCCTTGGGCGTCGATGTCCAACGACATCGGAAACTGCAGCTCGCCCGGACCTTCGCCCTGACGGCCGATGGTAGCGAGATATTTGCCTTCAGGGCTGAATTTCTGGATACGCTGATTGCCCTGGTCCAGCACATAAATGTTGTCCTGGCTGTCGAAAGCGATGTCAGCCGGCATATGAAAAAGGACGTTTTCATCGCTGGAATCCAGCTCTCCGATATTTTTTATGAATTCCACTGAGAGCTTGGGATTTTTTCCCCATGTCCCCTCATCTCCGTTGTGAATCCATCGGACTCCATCTACGGTTTCCACTTTTTGGGCTGAGATCACGGAATATCCCAGCATAAATAAACCCGTAATTACAATGCTGAAGCAGGCAAGTTTTCTCATTTTTACACCTCTCTAAATATTGAACCTACATGAAGCTCATAGCGTTGCAGTCAGAAAATCCAATATTTGTGGATGCACAAATTGTATGATTTTTTGACATCCTGTGCAAATTTAGGTATATTTTTGGGGAGAAACGACCATGTTGACTGAATTTGAAGGGTCTGAAAAACGAAGAGACCAACGTGTAAAAAGGGAACATCAAGTCTCTTTGGCACCTCTTCCCGAACATCCGGATCCTGCTGATCCCAAACTTTGTCACGCCCTAACTCAAGATATTTCATTGGGCGGGATCAAGGTCCACTGCCATGATTTTGTAGCGGTGAACACACCCGTCAAGATAAACATGGCGCTGCCACAATCCCACCGTTACCTCAATCTCCTTGGCAAAGTGCGGTGGGTACGAAGCCTTTCTGAAGGCGAGTCATACGAGTATGGCCTGCAGTTTGAAGCTATCACACCTCAGAATAATCAGCATCTTCTCGAACATCTCTTCGGCAACTAAGATGAATCATTCATGAAATCTGCCGACCTAATTTCTCCGTAAAAAATAAAATATCCATGTCGGCATCTTTCACCCTACGGGCGAGCTGATCTCACCGTATCTATTTCGTTGCAAAGGATTCGCGGTGAAATACCACAGCTTCATCCTTTGCGCCTCACATCTACGGCAATCTCAAATCGTGAATAATTCATCTATATCTGAATCATTCATGAAATCTGCCGACCTAATTTCTCTATAAAAAATAAAATATCCATGTCGGCATCTTTCACCCTACGGGCGAGCTGATCTGACGACATGTGTTTAATTCAATTGTTTTTGCGAGCGAAGTGAAGCAATCTCATAGTGCATCGCTTAAACAATGAGGTTGCGGAGCCTGTTCCGAACACAGTGAGGAATCTCCTCCCAATGACAAGAGGGCTTCACTCCCTTCGTTCCTTACGATGATATCTGCAGCAATCTCAACTTGTGAATAATCCAGGAGACTGAATTATTCATCAATCCTGGGGACACTTCTAAAAGAGAAAATCCAAAATCCAGATGTCGACAGAGGGATAGTTTAGATGAGGGGATTAATGAGCAAAAACCTCTAAGGCGACGGCTTTTAAGGTTTGTGCAAAATGATCCGGATCTGAGAAAAATGGAAAATGGGCTGACCGTTCAAACCAGACTATTCTATTGATGGGAGCTTCTAGTTCACGTGAGAATTCTTCAATGAGCTCGAAGGGCGTGACAAAGTCGTAACGGCCGGTAAAAAAGTATACTGGGACCTCCACGCTCTTTAAGTTGTTAAGGTGAGGACCTTCTTTGGCATTATACTGCATATGGCGTGAGGAAAAACTTGAGCCCTTTCCCACTTTGGGTATGTCGAATACTCCATATTCAGGAGCTAAAACTCCGGCCTTGATAAAAGCTCCATAGCCGGCCTGTCCATAGAGTACCGCTCCAAACTGAAAGAGCCATTTCTCATGAGCGGCAGGCCCCGAAAAATCCAAGTCCCTGAGGGCCTCGTCATTCCCGGTTTCTTTGGCTCGGTTACGGATAAAACGATCCTGAAGGTCGAGAGCAGCCGCCTCATCCACGACCTGGCTGATCCCCACGTAGGCATGAAACAGCTCGGGATGGCGGTGGACCAGGAGCATCCCCAGATAACTTCCCCAGGAATGACCGGCCAAGAAGATTTTGTCCTGACCGTAGCGGTCTCGAAGAATGTTGATCAATTCCAGGGCATCGGAGAGCAGCTGTTCGACAGTCAAAGATGATGGATGTATTCCTTTGTGAAAGGACTTTCCCGCCCCTCGCTGATCCCACTGCACACACAGGAAACTGTCCTCCAGGGGGCGCTGAAATCGGTGGGCTAAATACATCATGGGCATTCCTGGACCGCCGTGCAAGAAGAGCAAAATGGGATGTGACCTCTCCCGACCGCGCACCAGGATCCACTGCGACACTCCCCCCAGGGTCACCTTTTCCAAGGACGCCACGCTTTCCGTGGGGACCTTCCCCATCTTGCCCTTGATCCGGGGCGTGTGTGGACGCTTCAGGATAACGATTGCGGTGAACAGAAGAAATATCGCAACAATAAAGATGATTAAAACCTTGAAGCCTTTTCTGTTTTTCATATAATCTATTACTTTCGCATCAAATAGGGCTGTATTCTCTGTATATCAGAATACAGGTATGGATTTCAAGGCTGGAGAAGGGTTACAATAGAAAAAGACTTCGTTCCTACGACTAATAAGATGGGATATCCACCCCAATGACAGATCGACGTAAAGAACCACGAAAAACGGAAGAAAATAAAATCACCATCCAGATTGCTTCCGGAGAGCTTGGTCCCCCCACTGGAAAAACCGTCCATGCACTCACTCAGGACATCTCTACCGGCGGGGCCAGGATCCTGACGGATGCAAAGTTCAAGGTGGGAAATAAATTAAAGCTCAGACTGGTGCTTTCCAAAACCCACAAAGTCCTTGAGCTCGAAGGAAAAATTCGATGGATAAAAAGCGTTTATCAAAACGAGCTGTATGAACTCGGAGTGGAGTTTCAAGCGGTCCATCCTGACCAAACCCTGCTTCTGCTAAAGCACGTGTATGAGACCGGTCTTATAGACGAGAAATAAGCCCGGAACGGTAGAGGTGGTTGGAATCTTTGACTGTTTCAGGTGATTTTCCTGCCCAAGCGATGGTTCGTTTAAGAGTTTCCAGCATGCGTCCCTTTTCCTGAGGAAGTTCACCCGTGATCCCCCGGTAGATAATGTCCGGCCCGGCCCAGAGATAATTGGTCAAGTGATCGCTGGCTAAAAAACATCCTTCCAGATCCAGATGTTCCAGGAAGAGCTTAACCTCTTTTAAACGCAGTAGGGGCGGAGCGAATTCGAATTCACCTTTATTGAGCTTGTCATCCAGGGGCGTTCCGTACTGGACCGTCAGCGTCCTCAAACGGATGTAATCCGGGCGGGCGGCATTGAGCACGCGGGCGCTGTTGATCGCATGCTCCTTCCAACGGTCCTCGCCACCGGCGCCGCTCAGGACATAGAACGAAACCTCGAAGCCGGCAGCTTTGGCTTTTAGTCCCCCCTTGATCATGTCGTCGGGAGTGGTGCCTTTGTTCATGCTCTTTAGGATCTCTGGATCTCCGGATTCCAAGCCCAAATGTAGCCGGTCCAAACCCGCCTGGTGGACGGATTCCAAATATTCCGGCTTGCGCTGCTTGATGGTCTTGGCACGTGCATAGGTAGTAATGCGTTTCACTTCCGGAAAGACCTTCCGGATGAAGGTGATGATCTCAGGCAGGTCATTGTGAACCAGGTTGTCACTGTCTCCCAAGAAGAGAGTGTCGATAGCCCCATAGATGTCACGTGCGGTTTGGATGTCTTGTTTTATTTCTTTCAGAGGCTTGACCTCGAAGGGGAGGTCTTTGTACATGGCGCAGAATTCACAGCGGTTCCAGGGACATCCCCGGGTGATGCGGATTAGGCCGCTGTTGGCTTCGTTGGGGGGCCTATAGGGGGGATAGTCGTAGACGCTGGTGTCAGATTCCATAGGATTATGATAATAGCTTTTTTTCCATTAGACAACCTGAAGAAATTTTTTATCTTGAGTTAAAGATATTTGATGAGGGAAGCCATCCCCAAATTCTGGTATCATCACGGAATTAAGGATGCTTACTTTGATGAGGTATTTTTTGACAGTCTATAGGGGCTGTGATATAAGCGGAATGGCGGAACAAATCGTTTAGGATGGAAGCCTTAAAAAACTTTTATAATCGCCATATCGTCCTATTCAATCTTCTTTTGTTGGTCGCTTCTCTCTACCTTTTTCTCTTCAGTCTTGAGCTCATGGGCACCTCCCTGAAGATGTTCGGGAAAGGAATGGCTGAGACCCTGATCTCCACCACCACCAATCCTTTGGTAGGTTTGTTTATTGGAATTCTAGCCACCTCCATCATGCAGTCCTCCTCTTCCACAACAGCCATTGTTGTGGGTTTGGTGGCCGGTGGAGTTCTTAATGTCGCAAATGCTATCCCCATCATCATGGGTGCCAATATCGGCACATCCGTCACCAATACCTTGGCTTCCCTCACCCAGATCAAGCGCAGCGTGGAGTTCCAGCGCTCTTTCTCGGCCGCCATTATCCATGATTTTTTCAATCTTCTGGCCGTTCTGGTGCTTTTCCCCTTGCAGTACTATACCAATTATCTCGGTAAGGCCGCGACTTATCTGGGGGAACAGTTTCAGGGGATCGGCGGGCTCCAATTGTTAAGTCCGGTCAAAGCCTTGACCAAACCGCCCGCGGCTGTGCTCAAGGAGCTGATCCACCAACCTTGGATCCTCTTGGGTTTGGCCTTATTCCTGCTTTTATTCTCATTAACCCGAATGGTAAAGGCCCTTAAGGTGCTTGTGGTTACTAAGGCAGAAGCCTGGTTCGATCGGATTCTCTTCAAAACCGCTGTCCGGGCATTCCTGGTAGGACTTGTGCTTACCACCATGGTCCAAAGCAGTTCGATCACCACCTCCTTGGCCGTGCCTATGGCAGGGGCGGGATTGTTAACGTTGGTTCAGATCTTTCCCTATACCCTGGGGGCTAACATTGGAACCACAGTAACAGCGATATTGGCTGCACTGGTGACCGGGAATCTTTCCGCCATCATCGTGGCCTTTTCCCATCTTCTGTTCAATATTTCCGGTATTGTGGTGTGGTGGCCGTTTAAGATCGTCCCCATCACGCTTGCCCGGAAATTTGCCAAATATGCCACCCGGCACAAGTTGATACCGATCCTCTATATTGCCGTGGTGTTTTTTCTGATTCCAATCGTCTTGATTTATATATCAAGGTAAGGAGATTTTGTGATGTTTAGAAAATGGCTTGCTATCTTTAAAAAAGACACCCTGATGGACCGAGCCTATCAACGCTCATTCGAAATGCTGGATATCACCCGAGAGATGTTTCTCGAAGCTAAAGATTCTCTCAGACAGAGAGAAGACAGCGAGATCGATCTGGAGATCAAGAATAAGGACAAAGAGGTCAACAGCTATGAGCGTGAAGTGCGGCGCATGGTGTTCAACCACTTGGCTGTCCAGGGAACCACGGACCTTCCTTCAGGTTTAGCCCTGGTCAGCATCATCATCGACATGGAGCGTCTGGGTGATTACGCTAAGAATATGGTCGAACTGGCTATGGACCACCCCGGCAAACTCCAAGGCGGGAGCTATGAAGAGGTGATCATCCGCATCGAAGATGCGGTCGGGGACAGCTTTATCAAAACCCGGCAGTGTTTTATGAAGGGAGACGATGTCTTGGCGCTTGAGCTTTTGGACAAATATGCCTGGGTGAATGATGCTTGTGATGACACGGCCGTTGCCATCGTTCAAGAGGAAGACAAAAGCGTCCGTTCGGGCGATGCAGCTGCCCTGGCTCTTTATGTGAGGTGGTTGAAGCGCGTCAACTCTCATTTGCGCAACATCACCACCAGTGTCGTGAATCCCTTCGATCGCATTGGATTCCAACCCAAAAATAAATAAAGGGTACGATCAAGGCTCGAACAATAGCAGTAGTTTTATCTTGAAAATCATCAGGAACAAAAACCGTCTTCGGCTGCAGCCCCCTGCCTTTGAGCGGTATGCAACTCAGCTCAATATCCTTTCCCTTATCTTTTTTCTCTATCTTTTCCTGTTTAGCCTGGAATTGATGGGGACGTCGCTTAAATTGTTCGGAGCAGGGTTAGCTGAAACGCTGATCGCAACCACCTCGAATCCTTTGGTAGGATTGTTCATCGGCGTATTGGCGACCTCGATCATTCAGTCTTCTTCTTCAACCACTGCGATCGTCGTCGGATTGGTGGCAGGAGGTGCGCTCACTGTACCCAATGCCATTCCCATCGTTATGGGAGCCAATATCGGGACCTCGGTCACCAATCTTCTGGTCTCTCTGACTCAGATCAGGCGGGATGCCGAGTTTCGCCGTGCTTTTTCTGCGGCCATCGTCCATGATTTTTTCAACATCCTGGCAGTGATCGCCTTGTTTCCTTTGCAGTATTTCACAAATTTCTTGGGGAAAGGAGCAGCTTTTTTAGGGGAGAATTTTCAAGATATCGGAGGCCTCAATATTTTTAGCCCGGTGAAAACTCTTACTCAACCTCCCTCTGAATTCCTAAAGCACATTCTCGGAGAATATCCCTGGATCCTGTTTGGGCTTTCCCTCTTTTTTCTGCTGCTGGCTCTGACGTGGATGGTGAAATCCCTAAGGTATTTGGTGGTTAAAAAGGCGGAAGGTTGGTTCGATCATTATTTATTCAAAACCGCGCCTCGGGCTTTTTTAGTGGGCTTGGTGCTTACAGCTTTGGTCCAAAGCAGCTCGATCACCACCTCCTTAGCGGTCCCTATGGCGGGGGCGGGTTTACTGACCATCGTGCAGATATTTCCCTATACTCTCGGGGCCAATGTCGGAACCACGGTGACAGCCATGTTGGCCGCTTTGGTCACCGGCAATCTATCCGCCATCATCGTGGCCTTTTCTCATCTGCTTTTTAATCTCTCCGGAATCATCTTGTGGTGGCCCTTCAGGATGGTTCCCATTACCCTCGCAAAAAAATTCGCAGATTTTGCCACTCGTTACAAACTGGTGCCCATCCTTTATATCGCTGTGGTCTTTTTCCTTATTCCTATCCTGCTGATCTCTTTCTTCCGTTAGGTGGAGGGAGGGACTAAAGACGGGCGACGCCCAGGAAAACAGCGTGGATTGAGATTATCAGCACGATAAACACTTTTCGGGCTGCTTCCGGTTTTAATCCCAAAAAACCATAGGTCAATGCCTCTTTGTTACAGCTAGGCAGGCAGTCTCCACAGAGCGTGCAGGAAAAACCCGGTTTTCTCCGTTGAATGTCTTTGGGGCTGAGGGCGTTGTACCTGCATGCCGAAGCGCAGTCTCCACAATTATCACAGTCCGGTCCGAAACGGATTCGGAATGGATTGATGCGCCCGATGAAGTTGGCCAGGAGCCCCACGGGACAGTAGACCGTGCAGTGGCTCATCATTCCATTGTGACGGGAGAAAACGAGCATGATCCCTACGCCTGCAAGTCCGTAGATGATCGCGATCCCGGCAGTGGTCGTGCCGTCCATGCCTACGAATCTCAGCAACCAGGCGATAAAAACGATTCCGATCAAGATCCCATAACGAACAGGCCTCCGCCAACGGGGGAGTGGTTTGGGGCGTTTTTTTGTGCGGGCGCACATATTGTCCCAACTGCCCACATAACACAGGTGGCTGCACCAGGCAGCGCCTGCTAGCAGCACAGTGGAGACGAACAAGATCGGCATAAAGAATCCTGCTCCCCGGAAGATGGGGCCGGCGGCTATCAGAGCCGGAATGGGGAGGTGGATCTTCCCGGTCATCATGCATTTTTCAATTCCAGCCAGGCCGAGAGCGAATTGGGAGAAGAAGACCACGGAAAAGAACAGCCAGATGCGGCTGCGCAGCCGGCTGGTTTCCTTGGAAAGCAGCATCTTCTCTGTGATCCAGGCTGCATACAGAGCCAACAAAACGATCTCGATCACACCTGTCCCCGGAAGGAAACGTTCAGCCAGCAGGATTGGCGGGGACAGTTGGATGTGAACCATCCCCAGAAGCAGTGCGGTAAGACAAAATGCCAGGAAGGCTGGAAGGGCGGCCTTTTTTTCCTCTTGGGCTTTTGCAGAGTAAAGGGCCCGGACTTTTGGTTTTTTCAGGAGCCAAGCAGAATAGAAGGTCAGCAGGGCCACAGCCCCCAGGATAAAAACCAGCCGTATCCAGGATCTGCCTTCCTCTATTCGGACGCCTCTGAGAAATAGCGCCTGTTCTGCCCAGACGAGTCCGCCGGAGACCAAATACAACTGATATACCCATAGGATCCAGGTCTTCTTGATAAGCAGGA
>JAUWSR010000128.1 GCA_030609975.1 Acidobacteriota bacterium
CAATGATCTCATGGTCGATCTGGAGTTCGGGGCTGAGCGCAAATCTGTCCACTTTGGCCACAAATTCCTGGTTGAGCTCGTCCAGCTCGCTGTGGCGCTTCTCGATGTTCTTGCTGCTGAGATCTTCCAATTTGTTGTCGTATTTATGAAAGCCTACCAGAGTGGCAGCGGTGGGATAGAATTTCCAGAAAGCATCGAGATATTTTTCTACGGCTTCCTGAAACTTCTCGTCTTCTTTGTTTTCTTGAGCCAGAAGTATCCCTGAGCTGCTGAGCACAAAAAGCACTAGGATGAGCAGTGTGAGTGTTTTCCTCATTGTGTCCTCCTGTATCGTGTTTTATTAAACCGCAATCCTACCACAAAATCAGTGATGAGGGCAACGCTTTGCCCTGCCAGATTCTTGCTACCATCGGATGACAGCCGAAGCCCAAGTAAACCCTGAGCCGAAAGCTGTTAACACGACAAGGTCGCCCTCTTTGACGCGACCCTCCTTCAAGGCCTCGTCGAGTGCAATAGGAATGGAAGCAGCGGTTGTATTTCCTATATGGTCGATGTTGCGTATGACTTTTTCGACCGGTATCCCCAATTTTTTTGCTACCATCAGGCTGATCCTGTCATTGGCCTGATGGGGGATGAGGTGATCGACATCCTCGATCGAAAGTTGATTTTGTGCAAGTGCAGTATTGACAGCGTCGGGCATTTTTTCCACGGCATTGATGAAAACGTGGCGGCCGTTCATTTTGGGAAAACAACGTTTGCTGTCGATCATATCGTAGCTGAAGACCGGTTTCTCCCTAGGACTGGGCACTTCCATCCATAAATCCTTGAAGAATCTTCCATCTGAAAAAAGATGGGTGGAGAGGATCCCTTTGTCCTTGTCTTCGCCTTCATAGGCTTCGAGGATGACGGCCGCTCCTCCGTCGCCGAACAAGACGGCGATATCCCTGCCGTCATCGGAATAGTCTAAATTGGGAGATTGGACTTCAGCAGCTACCAGTAGAATTTTTTTATAGGTGCCGGCCTTGATGTATTGGTCAGCCACAGATAGTCCATAGATAAATCCACTGCACTGATTGCGAACATCTAATGCCCCGATAGGAAAGAGTCCGAGGTTAGCCTGGATCATTACGCCAATTCCGGGGAAATAATGGTCGGGTGAGAGCGTGGCCGCGATTATAAAATCGATCTCGGATGCGTCGATCTGAGCATCCTCGATAGCCTTGAGTGCGGCTTGTGTACCCAGGTCGGATGCTCCAGTCCCAGGTTCTACATGATGCCGTGTTTGAATACCCGACCGTTGTTGGATCCACTCATCAGTAGTGTTTATGACTTTTTCTAGATCAAAATTTGTGACAGTCTGAGGAGGTAGGAAATGTCCGATACCGGCGATGAAACTGCGTATAGCCATTAAACTTGCATGCCTATGATAGTCTATGTTTTTGAAAAAATAAAGGGGTCAGGTCTTCATTTTTCATTTTTGTTAGGATATTACCTATTATTATATATTCTCAATGAGATCAAATATTCCCTAATAGCCCAATAATGTGAAAAATGAAGACCTGACCCCTTCTTGCTAAATTTATTTTGGCGGACTAATATAATCAGTGAGGCAAATGGTGCTAAAAAAGATCCTGATAACCAATTTGGTCTTTTTTACGTTTTTTGCTGGGGGATGGGGGGATGACGAAAGCCTTCTTCAGGTGAGAGCGAGTATCGTGCCTCCCCGTTTGGCTAGGGGGCAAGAAGGGGGCATTGAGTTAAAGTTTTCAGCTAAAACCGGCATCACCATCAGTCCCATGCCGGTGTTTACTATTGAGTTGGGTCCTTCCCAGGAACTGGTTTTCCCAAAAGATTTTTTCACCTCCTCGGATTTAGAGATGGAAATCCTTGAAGAAGAGGGAAAAGAATATCTCAACCTGAAGGAACCGGTGTCTATTCCCTTCACCGTGAGCCTTAATGCCAAGCGCGGCAGTCACAGGATCGAAGGCTGGGTCAAATATTTTGCGTGCTCACTTGAAGAAGGCTGGTGTCTCAAAGAAAAAACCAAGTTCTCGGCATCTTTTTATACCTCCAACCGCATCTACGATAAAAAGTAGTCAAAAGACTGTCACCTGACTCATTGAATCCTTTGCTACGCAGGAGATACGGTGAGATCGACTCGCCCGAAGGGTAAAAAAAGTCGATTAAAACTAAAGCGACATTGTTATCGAAGTGATTATGATGCTGCTGTAAGGTCAAGGTAAGAATCTGAAAACATTTTGGTTACAGAAAATATCGACTTGTTTTATGAATGAATCAGGTTAGAGCCAATTGTGTTGTGAGTACCAACTGAGAGTCTCCTCCAGGCCTTCGGCCAGAGAATAGTTTGTACGGAATCCCAACATCTCTTCCGCCTTGTGTGTATCCGCCACCCAGGAACTCTGTCTCATTTCTGAGATCTTTTCTTTTGAGATGATCCCTGGTTGCTTTTTGAAAAGATCTACAAACTCAGAGATGAAAGCAATAGCATAGACTATTGGTAAGGAGAGCCTGATCTGCTTTGGGTTTTTGCCAAGCAACGGCGCCGCTGTTTTACCGAGTTCATCCCAAGTGTAGGGCGTGGGATCGGCGAAGTTGAAGATTTCTCCTGTTTTCAGGCCGGCATTCAAGCACATCTGCAGCCCTCGGATCAGATCCTTCACATAGCAGATACTCAGACGGTGAGAACTGGAGCCAAATGAGGGCAGGATCCCCATCTTCAGGAATTTGAAGTATGATAAAAAATCTCGCTCTCTCGGTCCGAACACCGGACCGACTCTGGCGATGATCAAGGGATAATCCTGTGCATATTTTAATGCTTCCACTTCTCCTTGGAGCTTGCTTCGGCCGTAGGGTGATACGGGCTGTGGTGGATCCGATTCCCTTACAGGATTTCCGGGCCGGCTGGGGCCGGCTGCGGCTAAACTGCTGAGATATATCACTCTTTTCGGGTGGAGTTCCTGAGCGCTCAAGGCCTGAAAAAGACTTGCTGTGCCGGATTGATTTACTGTATAATAATCAGCTGATTTGTGCGCTTTAGTCGATCCTGCGAGATGGAAGATATAGTCCAGATCGGTTGGCAGTTCAGGGATTGAAAGAAGGTCTCCCTGTAAGCTGTGGATATTCTTGCCTTCGAGCCATTTAAGATTGTGAGGATCGCGCACAAGAGCATATATCTCATATTCGTTTTGGGCTAATAAAGAATCGATAAGATGACTGCCGATAAAGCCGGTTCCACCTGTGACAAAGACCTTCATGTCCTCGATTTTAGAACAATTGTCAGGAGTGGTCAAATCCGTAGCTTTAATCCCGCAGCCGGTTCTTCAGACCATCTCTTAAATTCGATTCAAGGAGGCTGTTTTGGGTTTATTTGACAAATGCTTTGAATTTACACGGGCTGAACAAGCACAGCAGATGGGGATGTATCCCTATTTCACTCCCATCCAAGCTGTAGTGGGGAACAAAGTGAAGATAGATGACAAGGATGTCATCATGGTCGGGTCTAATAACTATTTAGGTCTGGTCGATCACCCCAAAGTCAAACAAGCCGCTAAGGATGCGGTGGATAAATATGGTGTGGCTACCTGCGGATCGCGCTTCCTTAACGGCACCCTGGATATTCATGTCGAGCTAGAAGAAAGGCTCGCTAAATTCATGCAGACCGAAGCCGCCTTAACTGTCAGCACCGGATTCCAAACCAACCAGGCGATCATCTCAACCTTGGTGGGCAAAGGGGAGGCTGTGATCACGGATAAAATGGATCATGCCAGCATCATCGACGCCTGCCGTTTGTCCTATGGTGAGGTTTATCCCTTCAAGCACAATGATATGGAGGACCTGGAACGTGTCCTCGTTTCTTTGGACAAAGATATCGGTAAACTGATTGTTGTGGATGGGGTTTTCAGTATGGAGGGAGACCTGACAGACCTGCCCGGGGTTGTGAAACTCGGTAAGGAACATGACTGTAAGATTCTTGTGGATGATGCCCATTCAGTAGGTGTCATGGGCAGGAACGGGCGGGGAACCGCTGAGCATTTCGGTCTGGAAGACGATATCGATCTTGTCATGGGGACTTTCAGCAAGTCGTTTGCTTCTTTAGGTGGTTTTGTAGTTGGGGATAAAAAAGTGATCTCCTATATCAAACATCATGCCCGAGCTTTGATCTTCAGCGCCAGTATCACGCCGGCGTCGGTCGCCACGGCGCTGGCAACTCTCGATATCATCGAGAATGAGCCGGAAAGACGCGAACGGCTGTGGGCTGTCACCAAAAAGATGAAAACAGGATTCCAGTCAATGGGTTATGAAACGGGCCTCACCGAGAGTCCGGTTATCCCTGTCATTATCGGCGATGATGCCAGGACCTTCATGCTCTGGAAAATGCTGCGGGAAGAGGGTATTTTTACAAATCCCGTGATCTATCCGGCGGTGCCTCGCGGGCAGGCTTTGATTCGGACCAGCTACTCCGCAACCCACAGTGACGAGGATCTGGATACTGTGCTGGCTTGCTTTGAAAAAGGGGGCAAAACGCTGGGGATCTTAAAATAAAAATGAAACGATATCCCGATAGGAAAGTTTTAATTTCGTAGGACGAAGTCATACATCCTATTTAATTGTGAATTCAAAAGCGAGAAAAAAATGAATGGTCAAAGATATTCCAAATATATAACCGCATTGCTCTTTTTCTTTCTGATCATGTGGCAGGCCGTCGAAGCCCAACAGTTGATCATGCCCGTATCCGAGGTCAGAGCCGGCATGAAGGGCAAGGGCAAGACGGTGTTTCAAGGAAACCTAGTCGAAGAATTCGATGTGGAAATTCTTGGCGTGATAAGAAATGAGATCGGGCCTAAAAAGAGCATGATCCTGGCCAGATTGAGAAGCGACAAATTGGAGGAGACCGGACTACCCCAGGGGATGAGCGGAAGCCCGGTCTATGTGGACGGCAAGTTGATCGGCGCCGTGGCTTATGGTTATTCTTTCGCCAAGGAAGCCATAACCGGGATCACACCCATTGAGGATATGCTGGATATTGAAAAATCGCAGCCGCCTCGCGCCACTTACACCGCTCCTCGGCCCATAAAAAAATACATGAGCCCGGAAGAACTTTTCTCTCTGCATCAGGATGTGTTTGCCCCTCTAGAACCGGCTGTGTTCGATGGACAGACTTTGGCGCCTATGCGGATTCCATTGGTGTTCAGCGGCTTTTCCTCCAGGGCCTTCGCCAAAAACAAGGACATCTATTCTCGAATGGGATTCAGTCCGGTTATGTCTGGCTCGTCACTGCAGACACAGAACGATCTGGCTGAGCCCGATATAACCCTGAAACCAGGCGACATGGTGGGAGTACAGATGATCAGCGGCGACCTGAATATGACCGCCACCGGCACAGTCACCCATGTGGATGGCAATAAAGTTTTGGCTTTTGGCCATCCCATGTATCGTTTAGGGACGGTCGATTATGCAATGACCAAGGCCGAGGTCATCACGATACTGCCCAATTATCAAAGCTCCTTCAAGATTTCTGTCCCAGGGATTCAAGTGGGACGGTTCTTTCAAGACCGGACAACAGGTGTTTATGGAGAACTGGGCAAGCCTCCCCGAATGATCCCGGTCAAAATCGAAATGATGAACTCCGGTCAGAATATCCGCGGCTATAACCTGAAGGTTGTCGAAGATAAATTGCTGACACCCCTGATGCTGCACTCTGTTATTACCAGCCTGATGCTTTCCGAAGAAAGAGAAATGGGAGACCTGTCGATCGAGTTTCAAGGGAACATTTTTTTAGAAAGCGGCGACAGTATCGAGCTGGAAGACCTGTTTTCGGGGAATTTGGACAGTTCGATGTCAAATTTGGCCCAGATGCTTCTACAGATCACCTATTTTTTAACCAACAATGAATTCCGAGACCTGAGGATCCACCGCATCGATCTACGGTTGGCGGTTACAGAAGATGTCCGCATCACCTTCCTGGAAAAGGTTCTTCTGGAAAAATACGATGTATCACCCGGCGAATTTATCAATATGAAGATCTTTCTGCGTAATTTCCGGGGCCAGAGCGCTGTGCAGGAAGGAGCTATTCCCATCCCCACACTTCCTTCGGGGTCGGAGTTTTACCTGATCGTGGCTGATTCTATGACGCTCGCTCAGATCGAACGCTCACAGTACCGGACTCAAGGAATCGTTCCCCGGAACCTATCCCAGATGGTTCGTCTGTTGAGCAGTATGCGGAAGAACAATCGGATATACATCAAGATCGTAGGAGAAAAACCGGGTCTGTATTTGCGAGGTGAAGAGCTGCCCAATCTGCCGCCTTCCATGAAAGCTATGTTCGCCTCGCCAAGGGCAGCCGGTTCTGCCCCTACCGATCTCACCCGGTCCACCCTTTTCTACACACAGGTCAAGGTGCCGGCGGTGGTCCAAGGAGCAGTGGTGATCCCGCTGAAGATCAAATAAAATTGTCCAAGCTCAAATTGAAATATGGCAAATATGAATTGGATTCAGGAGTTCAAATGAAAAAAGCCACGATAACCGTGCTGATATTGACACTATTAATGGCATATCCTGTCCAGGGTATAAAGCCCCAGAAATGGGAACTGTTGAGGATAGAACAGTTTTTAAAAGGGAAATTTAATGGGATATCGGTAACATACGAGGGCGATCTGTTTTTATCACCCCGAGAAGATATTCTGCAGGGTCCAGGGGAAGAGTTTTATCTATCCATGCTGCGCACCAACAGCGGTGTCATATTCCTGGGAACGGGGCACAGCGGTCGGATTTACCGGATAGGTCAGGATGGCAAATCTGAGATCTACTATCAGATGCCGGAGATGGACGTCAATGCTTTAGTCTGGGATGGGGCCGGAACTCTGTATGCGGCGACCTCTCCCAACGGCAAGATCTACAAGATCACCGCGGAGAAAGAAGGAGCCGCCTTTTTTGATCCTGATGAACGTTATATCTGGGATCTGGAATACCTGGGTAACGGAGCTATGCTGGCAGCTGTCGGGGAGACAGGAGGGATCTATTCCATAAATAACTTGGGTGAAGGGAACCTGATCTTGAAGGCTAAGGAGAACCACATCCTTTGTTTGGAACGAGCTGCCAACGGCGACCTGTATGCAGGCAGTGGCGGCAGAGGTCGGTTGTATCGATTTACCCGTAACCGGACTCCTACAATCCTGTATGAGTCTCCTTTCGAGGAGATCCGTTCGCTCGCTTTTGATGGCCAGGGAAATATCTACGCTGCGGCAGGCGGGAAGGTGGCCCTGCCTTCCTCTCTGAGAACCTCCACCCCGTCTTCCAGTGTGGATGCCGAAGTCTCGATCACTGTAACGCCTCAGGGCAGCGCTCCGGCGGAATTGCCAGGCACAAAGGAGAAACAGCCCAGCGCGCTTTTTAAGGTCAGTGCGGAAGGCGTTGCCAAAAGACTGTGGAGCTCGAACGAAGATATCATCTACTCGTTGTTTTGGGATGAGCGCACCCAGAGGATGATATTTGGGACGGGCAATCGGGGTAGGATTTTTGCTGTGGACCAGAATGAGAAGGCATCGCTGTTGGTTCAGAAGGAATCGGAGCAGGTGTATGCTCTGCGGGCCTATGAGGGACGGGTCTATACTCTGTCCAACAATCCTCCGGCCTTGAGTGTGATGTTTCCTGACCAGCGATACAAAGGGGAATATCTGAGTCAGATTTTTGATGCGCGTTTACTGTCTTCCTGGGGACGTATCGAATGGGTCTCGGAGCTGCCGACCGGCACGACGCTACAGGTGCTGACACGCAGCGGCAATTCCAATCAGCCCAGCCAGTCCTGGAGCAACTGGTCTCCTCCCTACCAAAATGGCCGGGGGGAGCAGATCCTGAATCCGGCGGCTCGTTATCTTCAATTCAAGATCCTGTTTGAGACCGATTCTGGCCGGACAAGTCCGCGCCTCAATAAAATATCGTTGTTTTATCTGCAGACCAATGTTGAGCCTGCGATCTCGAGTTTTGAAACTCTGCCTGTTAATGTGGTTTTTATCGAACCCCCTGTTCAAGATGATAAGATCTGGGGATTGGATGTGGAGGCTAATGCACAAGCCAAATCCGGAAGCCAGGCTAATGCTGTGGTGATGGCGAAAAAGACCGAACGGAAGGGGTATCAAACCGTGGTATGGAAGGCGCGTGATGAAAACGGAGATGGTCTTTTATATAGTCTTTCGATCCGCAAACGCAGCGATAAAGAATGGCGGGTTCTGCAAGAGCGAGGGACTAAAGAGATCTTCAGTTTCGAGACCATGACCCTTCCCGATGGGGAGTATGAAATGAAGCTCACAGCCGTCGATTCTCCCTCCAATCCCGAAGGCAAGGAACTCAAAACGGAAAAGGTCAGCCGTGTCTTTGTGATAGACAATTCCCTCCCGCTTCTCAGGAGTTTTCAAGCCAAACGCAGCGGCAGCCATCTATCCCTGCAATTTGTTGCGGCCGATTCCTATTCGCGCATCCAGGAGGTCCAATACTTGGTGAGGCCGGGTGAATGGCGCGTGATCTTCCCGGAAGACGGCATCTGTGATTCGAAACAAGAAAGCTTTGATGTAGGGATAACCCTCCCCTCTAATTTTGACAATATGGTAACGGTAAAGGTTGTGGACGAGCACGGGAATATAGGCGTTCGCCGCGCCGTTTATTAGGATGACGCGTTCGTTTTTGGCATTCGATCTGGGAGCTGAAAGCGGGCGTACGATAGTCGGGACTCTTCAAAACCAGACTCTCCAGCTCAAGCAGATATACCGATTTCCCACCGGGATGCTGCGTATTCAGGGCCATTGGTATTGGAATATCTTTCGGTTTTTTGAGGAAATTAAAAAAGGAATGACCTTGTGTGCTCGGGGGGACTTTGCTCCTTGTTCTCTGGGCATTGACACCTGGGGAGTCGATTTTGCACTTTTAGCTGAGGACGGCTCCATTTTGGGACTTCCTTTTGCTTATCGAAATTTCCTTGCGGATGATATCATGCTGGAGGTGTTCGAACGTGTGCCTCGAGAGCGGATTTACAGTCTAACGGGGATTCAGTTTTTACCTTTTAATTCTCTTTTCCAACTGTATTCCCTGACTCAAAAGGGATCGCCGCTTTTGGCGGCAGCGCACGACATCCTCTTTATGCCCGACCTATTCAACTTTCTGCTCACGGGAGAAAAAGCCACGGAATTCACATTTGCTACCACCTCTCAGCTTTACAATCCCATTAATGCCGATTGGGAGGAGGAGCTCCTGGATTTGATCGGACTCCCCAAAAAATTGCTGCAGCCCATTATTCCTCCCGGGACCACGGTAGGCCCATTGAATAAGGAGATCAGGCAGGAAACCGGATTAAATGAACTGCCTGTTGTGGCTGTTGCCTCCCATGATACGGCTTCAGCTGTTGCTGCCGCCCCTGCGGAGGGTGAAGATTGGGTATACATCAGCTCGGGTACCTGGTCGCTGTTGGGCTTGGAAACACGGGAGCCCATTATCAATGACCGGGCGTTAGCCCTGAATTTTACCAACGAGGGTGGGGCGGGAGGAACCAACCGGTTTTTAAAGAACATTTGTGGTCTTTGGCTGTTGCAGGCCTGCCGGAAGACATGGGAAAAGGATGGCGCTCTTGCTTATGATGACTTGATCTCAGCCGCTGAGGCGGCGCCCGCCTTCAAATGCCTGCTCGACCCGGATGATCCCTGCTTTTTAGATCCATATGATATGCCCACATCTATTCGGGAGTACTGTTCGTTAACCGGGCAGCCGATCCCGAACTCGATTCCGGAATATGTCCGTTGTATCCTGGAGAGCTTGGCCTTGAAATACCGCTTTGTTTTGGATCAACTGAGAGAGGCGGTTCCTCGAGCTGTCAGGAGAATTCATGTGATCGGAGG
>JAUWSR010000116.1 GCA_030609975.1 Acidobacteriota bacterium
GGCCAAGTCGTTGCCTCTGGTACTCCTGAAGAAGTGAGCCGGGAGAAAAAATCCCACACCGGATGTTTCTTAAAAAAAATCTTCACATCGGCCTGAGTTATTTCGGTTAATTCACGAGTTGAGATTGCCTCAAAATCACCACGCTCAGCTCGCCCAAAGGGGAAAAAATGTCGATTATATATAGAGATGACATCGTAAACGAATTGTTCGGAATGCAATTATGGAAGCCATTGATAACTCTGATAATACTATAGCTGTACATAACATCGACATTGGGATTATCAAAAAATAAAAGGAGGAGAGATGTATCGAAGAGTTTTTCGGAATCCGTTTTGGGGGATGCTGGTTGTCGTGTTCATATTGGTGGCTACCCCTATGGCACAGGAAGAGTCAGAAACCTTTGTAACCACCAAGGACCTGGATATTTTTTCCTGGCAGCATGTCGGTCCTTGGACTTTCTCGGGCCGGATCACGGACTTTGCTGTTCCTGGTGGGCAGAGCCAGGTCTACTATGTAGCCACCGCTTCCGGCGGTCTCTGGAAGACCGAAGACAGCGGCATAAGCTTCAAGCCCATATTTGACAAATACGGCAACATGAGTATGGGCAATGTCGAGGTGGCCCCCTCGGACTCGACCATCGTGTATGTCGGAACCGGGGAAGCCATGCATGCGCGTTCCTCAGCACATGGGAATGGGATGTGGAAATCGGCCGATGCAGGTAAGACCTGGACCCATATCGGATTGGAGCAGAGCCATTACATTCCCCGCATCGCGATCGATCACCAGAATCCGGATATCGTTTATGTGGCCGCCGAAGGCAAGCTCTACAGCAACAATATGGACTGCCAGAGAGGCCTCTACAAGACTGAGGACGGCGGTCAGACCTGGGACTTGGTCCTGGACCTCAAAGATCGGGGCGTGGGGGATTTTGTGATCCATCCCACCAACTCCGATATCGTCATCGCCGGGGCATACAAGACCTACCGTCGGAGTTGGACCTTTATCGACCGCCAGCCGGGAAACCACTTCTACAAGACTGAAGACGGCGGCAAAAGCTGGAAAAAACTGACCGACGGACTGCCTCAGGATATAAAGAGCGGCTGGAACGGCCTCACAATCTATCCCAAGAATCCGAACATTGTGTACATCCGCCTGGATGAAGAGGTCAACCTGGGCCTGAGCGAGCGAGAGAATCGGGCGAACTTCAATGCCCGTAATCTCTTCCGGGACGGTTATTACCTGAACAAATTGCAAAACTTCAAGATCAACTCCAAGCTGGCTAAACGGGTTCAGTTCGATCCTGTGAGTTTTAAGACGCAAGAGCAATTGATCGAAAAACTCAACGAGTTTATTAAAGACAAAGATTTTCAAAAGAAGCTAGGCATCGACCTGCAGGAATTCAACAGGCAGGTTCGTCAAGTCCATAAAAATGATGAGGATGTCCTCAAGAGCATCACAGAAGTGGAAAAGACCATAAAGGCCTTCGCTGAGACCGCCGCTCAAGGAGAGCTCGAGGAGAAAAGCAAAGAGGCCAAACTGCAGAACGCCCGCACCCAGGCCATCAACCGCTATATCCTACAAACGCTTTATGCTCCTGCGCTGGCTATCCAAGAACCGGTGACCAAAGCCGGTGTCGTCTATCGCTCGGATGATCTGGGCGAGACCTGGAAGCGCATGACTGAATACAAACAAACCGGCGGCAGCACCGAGGTGAACGCTATCGAGGCGGGTTATGCCGGCCGGATGGAGGTCGATCCCAACGACGAGAACGTACTGTATGCGGTGGAAACCATCCAGAAGATCTCGAAAGACGGCGGCAAGACCTTCAAGAACGCTCCCTGGTTCGGCAATAACAAATGCCATGTGGATGTGCGGGGTATCTGGATCGATGCCTTAAATTCCAAGCATATCTTGTGCGGCAATGACGGCGGTGTCTCCGAGACCTGGGATGGGGGTAAACACTGGTCTCAGAAAGAGACCATCAGCGCTCAGCAGTTCTATGACATCTCGGTGGACAATGAAATGCCCTACAATCTCATGGGTGGGACTCAGGATAACGGCTGCTGGATCGGGCCTTCCCGGAACCGCAATCAATACGGAGTCTTCCCGGCGGATTGGACCTACCTGCCTTCCGGTGACGGCTATTATGTGGTGCGGGACTGGTGGAATCCAGAGTATCTTTATTTCGAAAGCCAGTTTGGGCGATCCAACCGTATGAATCTCAAGACCGGAGAGATAATTTCTCTATCCGTAAGAAATACTCCGGAAGAGACAGCGGAGGGGAAAACACCCCAAAGGTACCAGTGGGATTCTCCCATCCATCTCTCTCCCCACAATCCCGGCATCGTGTATGTCTGTTCCCAACACGTTTTTATGTCGAAAAGCCGTGGTGAACCCGAAACCTGGGAGACGATCAGCCCCGATCTTTCCCGGAATGACCCTGAGCGGATCAAACGATCCAAGCTGACCAACCTGCAGTATGCTACCGTCTACACCTTTGCGGAATCCCCGGTAAAACCCGGTGTATTCTGGGCTGGAACGGATGACGGCAACCTGCAGCTCAGTCAAAATGGCGGAGACAGCTGGACCAATATCACCTACAACTTTTATGAGAAAAACGGCAAGGCTAAAAAGAATGTCAAGGGTGACCTTATTCCCTTCGACCGCTGGGTGACCAGGGTGGAGCCTTCCGCCCACGACCTGGCGACCTGCTATGTGACTTATTCGGGCTACCGTACCCACGATGAAGACACTTCCTACATCTTCGTATCCGCCGATTTCGGCAAGACCTGGAAAGATCTCAGCGGCGGCATGATGAATCCGGTACGGGACATCGAAGAAGACCCGGACAACCCGGATGTGCTCTACCTGGCTACGGATTATGGATTGTTCGTCACTTTTGACAGGGGCGCCCATTGGGTCGATATCTCAGAGTCGGCGCCGGATGTTATCATTATGGATCTTGATATCCAGAAACGGGAACGCGATCTAGCCATCGCGACCTATGGACGCGGATTCTATTATGTCGACATCTACCCCTTCAAGGAATTCAAACCGGATGTTTTCGAAGAGGACGCCCACCTGTTCTCCGTGCAGCGTACGGTAAAATGGAATATGCTGGAAAGACGTGGACAACAGTATGGAGAGTTTGCCCGAGCGACAAATCCTCAGACAGGAGCCAATATCTACTATAACCTCAAGGCTGAGGCAAAGAAAGTAAAACTTGTCATCACGGACCTGGCAGGCAAGGAATTGCTGGAGATGAGCGGCAGTGGAAAACCCGGTATGCATAGGGCTTTCTGGAACCTGAGGCAAAAAGCCCAAGAAGAAGAGAGCCAGGGCCGCCGCCGCCGGGGAGCACCGCCAGTGGATGCAGGGATGTACAAAGTGACACTTAAAGTGGATGACAAGGAGATCGCCACTCAGGATATCAAGGTTATTGATGACCCCATTCTAAAATAAATTAGGCAGAGTGTGTCCATCCCAGTGAATGCGCTAGGTCATCCTGTATCCAAATCTATTAGTTCGGGCATCTCCGGAAGATACCCATTTCCCTTGATTCCTGGATACCCATAAAAACCATTTTCGTGTATAATCAAATGTTGAGTTGACCAATGGGTTTTAGTGATATTTTGGGAAACGACCGCATCAAGCGGATCCTGCGCAAAGCTCTGCAGCGGCAGCGGGTTCCAAATTCGCTGCTCCTATCTGGTCCGACGGGTGTGGGCAAGATCGATTTTGCCAGAACCCTGGCTCAGGCTCTAAATTGTCTGGAGATGACGGATGATGCCTGTGGACACTGCAGTTCCTGCCTTGCGATCACGAAAGGAAACTTTCCGGACGTCCTGCAGCCGGTCCCGGAAAAAGAGGTTTTGAAAGTCGAGCAGATGCGGATACTGAAGGAAACAGCCTATCTGAAACCCATGCTGGGGAAAAAGCGAATATTTATCTTGGAGCGGGCGGAACGGTTGAATGCTGCGGCATCGAATTCACTGCTTAAGATCCTGGAGGAGCCTCCCGGATTTTCCCATATACTGCTGCTGACCGATAATCCTTTTGTCATTCTGCCCACCATCAAATCCCGCTGTCAAATCCTGAATTTTTCGCCTATTTCCCGGGAGGATATTGAAAAATGTCTGTTGGAACAGGGGATAGAAAAATCCCGGGCCAAGGTCCAATCGCTGCTGGTCCAAGGGAATCTCAAGCAGGCTTTGTCGTTGGATTGGGAAGATATCCAATCCCAACGACAAAAGGCGTGGTCGCTGTTCCAGGCCTTAACTGCTGGGTTCGGCTCTGCGGATTTGCTCAAGGTATATTCCTCTTTGCCGAAAAATCAACTGACAGAGGAATTGCGCCCCACTCTCGAGGTCTTGGCGTCATTTTGTCGGGATGTCCTGCTGCTACGAGAGAAGGCGCCTCCTGAAAATTTGATGAATCCGGATTATGAGTCTGAGCTCCGGGAGGTTTCCGCGCAGCGATCGAGGGAACGGATCCTGGGCTTATGGAACAATATAGAGAGTGCTTTGTATGCCTTGCAGCGGAACCTGAACCTGAAACTGTTTATCAGTTCCCTATTTCTCAAACCAATGGAAAATGACAATGTCTGATGTAATTTGTGTATATTCGGAAAGACTGACCAAAAAGTACCGGGCCCATAAGGGCGAACTGGACCTTGTCCTCGGAGATAAATGTATCGTCGAGTCTGAGTTGGGGGGAGATCTGGCTGAAGTGGTCAAAGTATCCAGTCAGGTCTGCCATTTACCTAGATCCGAAAAGGGCACGGTAAAAGTGATCAGAAAGGCTACTCCTGAAGACATCGATAGGTTCAAATGGTTGGAACAAAAAGAGGACAAGGCTTTTCGCTTCTGTCTCAATCGCATTAAAGAGCGTAAGCTTTCCATGAAGCTGGTTAAAGTGCGGTATTTTTTTAACGAAAAAAAAGGGATCTTCTATTACACAGCAGATGGCCGGATCGACTTCCGCCAATTGGTCAAAGATCTGGCCAAAGAGTTCAAAATGCGTATAGAGATGCGTCAGATCGGGGTGAGGGACGAGGCCAAGATGATTGGGGGTTTGGGGGTTTGCGGCAGGGTGCTGTGTTGTTCCAGTTTTATTAAAAACTTCGAGCCGGTTACTATCCAAAAAGCCAAAAAACAACAGATTGCGATAAATCCTACTAAGATCTCGGGTCTGTGCGGACGTCTGATGTGTTGTCTGGGATTTGAAGATGAGAGCCACGGTCGGCTGTATACAGATGAAGAAAAGGTAGAAGAATAAAAAACGGAAGCTAACCTGAATAGTTCAAGCTAGTCAGACAAACTAAACTGAACCTTGCTGGATTCAGCGATCAGGCTTCCCTCCTTCGAGAACGCCTTCACCTGCCAGAAATATTTCACGCCAGGTTTCATCTTAGCCTTGACCTCATCGGGGATTGTGATGTAGGTGCTGGCGGTGGTGGCCGTCCAGAGCTGTACATGGTTGTCTATAGTGATCTTGTAATCCACATTTTCACCCAGATCCTCCCAACGGAATTGTGCGGGGATAGCATCAGAGATCAGAGTTAGGGTTTGCCCACGCATGATGGTATCGTCCAATTGAAACTGGGGAGCGGATGATTTGAACTGGGGAATAACTCCTAGGACCACAACCAAGATCAAGGCTGCAGATAAGGTCACGGCAGCCCACTGTTTAGGCGAAAAAAATCCCACTAAACGCTCTGCCCAGGGAAGACGGATGGTCTGGCTTTCACTTTTTAAGTCGCTGAATATCTGTTCACCTTTGAGCTTGACGGTTGCGATGACCTCATCTCTTTCCACCATCAGCTGGAAACAGGAGGCGCAGTTGAAGTAATGATCCTCGAATTTCTCCGCCTGTATCTTGCTGAGCTTATTCAGCAAGTAATCATCGATTTGAGCTTCAAACTTGCATGTATTCATCGCTTTTTGCCTCTCGAAGGGTTCATAAGTTTAGTCGAAAGACAAAATGAAGTGCGGAAAAAATCATTTTTTCATCATTTTTTTCAACAATTTTTGCGCGTAATTGACTCTTTCGCTCACTCGCCGGGGGGAAATCCCCAATTTAGTTGCAACTTCCTCTCGAGAAAGCTCTTTATAATAATAGAGATACAATATTTCTTTGTACTTGGGCTTGAGTCTCTCCAGATATTTGGCGATCATCTCCGCTCGTTCCTTGTTTTCAACATGTTCGTGGGGTTGGAGATAGGGATTCGGTTCGGGGGCGTATTTGAGGTATTTGCTCTTTTTACGGATATAATCAATGATCCGCCGGCTGGTTATAGTGTAGATAAAGGTCCCGATGGATGAATCTCCCCTGAACTTGCCGCTTTCGATCTTTTCTAGGGCGTTGAGCATGATCTCGTTGACAACGTCTTCCCAGTCGGGGGTGTAGGAGCCCAGGGATTTTTTTACCCGAAAACTGACGATCGGCCGGTATTTGGCGATGATCTCGTCCAGGTCGTGTGCTGTGTGTTTGGCCACTCCGTCCACATTATAGAAGTGGTGTTCCTGATTGACAAGCTTACTTTTTGATGCCCTTGGATGATTGCTGCTGATATTTGCTAACCCTTGTCCCGCCATTTTTTTGTCCTACCCTTCGTTTTTACTCTATTCCGCGGCTTATATTTAGTCGTATGAGCTTAAATATAATTTAAGCTTAAATATAAGGCGTCCCTTATGTTCGCAAATAGAGGTATTTTGGTCAATCACCAGGAGGGAGGATATCCGAGGTGATTTTACCTTGGAAAAACTCACCGTTAGGGGTTAGACCGAGTACAGGGGGGGTGATACGTTCACTAAAGACAGCTCCTGTCAAAATTTCTCAAGAGGCAGATGATTGCCGGGATTTTCAGGCGCCTTTCCACTTTTTCAACATTTGCAGAAAAGCACCGACTAATATTCATGAATTTAATTGGACATATTATGAGCAAAGCTACCCGAAATAAATCAAGCCGGGTCATCATTGTGAAAGATGAAGCAGAATTCTACGGATCTATCGATAAGAAGCTCAAACAGCAGGGATATGTTCTTCTGGAGACTGTGCCGAAAGTCTGTGTCAAGGCCTCAAAGAAAACCTTTCCTTGATATCTTGAGTTATCTTGAAATGAAAAGCAAACACGAGTATGGACTCACCAAAAGCCGAGAGGCTCAGTCCTTCTTCAACCTAATGAATAAACGTATAATCTCGGATTTTGAGGTCGAAACCCGGGATTTTGTGCTGCTCTGTTTGATCGCTTCAGCCAATGGATTGGAAGACTGGCCACCCCAGGACAGAGAAGAGGACGAAGGTAATCCCGGCCTCTTAACTTTCCACTAGGTCTTTATGATAGGTTTCCGGATCAACCAGGATCTGCCGGGGTTTGCTGCCTTCGGAGGGTCCGACGATCCCTTCCTGTTCCATCTGATCGATGATACGAGCGGCACGAGCATAGCCGAGTTTCAGCTTTCTTTGTAGATAGGAAGCAGAGGCCTGGCCCGTCATAAGGATCAGCTCTACGGCCTTCTCGAAGAGAAGGTCTTTCTCTCCGGCATCACTCTCGACATGACCTGCCGGGCTTTTGAGGACCTTTATGATCGTCTCATCGTACTCGGGTTTTCCCTGCTCCTTGACGAAATTGATCAACCGAGTTACCTCGGGTAGAGAAATGAAGGAGCTGTGCAGCCGGATGATGCGGGGGTAATTGGGGGGCATGAAGAGCATGTCTCCTTGTCCCAGCAGCTTATCAGCGCCCCCGGTGTCGATGATGATGCGGGAGTCGATCTTAGAGGGGACGCGGAAAGCGATACGGCTAGCAAAATTGTTTTTAATAGTCCCTGTGATCACATCTGTTGACGGGCGTTGAGTGGCCATCACCAGATGGATTCCCACTGCTCGGGCCAACTGGGCCAGGCGTGCGATACAGTATTCTACCTCTTGAGCTCCCACCATCATCAATTCCGCTAGTTCATCGATGATGATGATGATGTAGGGCAGGGGTTTGAGGCGTTCCTTTTCTTCCTCGGAGAGTGTTTTTGCCTGCTCTTTGAGAATTTTATTTACCTTCTGGTTATATTGCTCGATGTGACGAACTTTCAGTATGCCTAGCGTATGATAGCGCGCTTCCATTTTTTTGATGGCATCCAACAGAATACCTTCTGCTTTTTTGGGGTCTTTGACCACAGGGCACAAAAGATGGGGTATGCCGTCATACACAGAGAATTCCAAGCGCTTGGGATCGATCAGTATGATCCTGACTTCCTCGGGGGCAGCCTTGTAGAGGAAGCTGGCAATGATGGCATTCAAGGCCACACTTTTGCCCGTTCCCGTAGCCCCTGCGATAAGAAGGTGGGGCATGGTGGCCAGATCCGCGATGTAAGGTTCTCCATGAATGTCTTTTCCCAGTGCGATCGTCAGTTTCGATGGTGACTTGGCAAATTTTTCCGTTTGGATAATATCGCGCAGTTTGATGATTTCCCTGCGGTTATTGGGGATCTCGATCCCTAAGGTGGATTTCCCAGGAATTCGTTGGATCCGCACGGATTCAGCACCCAGTGCCAGCGATAGGTCTTCCGAGAGATTCGCGACCTGGCTGACTTTGATCCCGGGATAGGGATAGAATTCATACGTAGTGACGATAGGGCCGGGGTGATATTCCCGGACCTCTCCCTCGACCCGAAACTGTGCTAATTTTTCCTCGATGATCTGTTTTTTTTCGTAGAGTTCGTTCTTATCGATCTTTTCTGCTTCTTTTCCCGGGTCGAGCAGAGTGAGGGGCGGATAATTGTAATCTCCCCTTTTGTTCATCTCGGGAAAGAGCAGCTTTTCTTCTGGGGCCGGCTTAGCTGCTTTTGCTGGCACCGGCTTCTTCCGGATGAGGGGCTTTTCTTTCTTGGGTTTGGCTGGGGGATGTTTTTCCGGTGTTAGCTTCTCTGGAGGGGCATATTTTTCCTTCACCCGACGGCGCATCTTCTCCTTACGCTTTTCCTTGCGATAATGGACGATCTTTATCTTGACCTCTTTGAATAGAGAGCGAAAGACCCTGCCAAAGAAAGCCAAGAGGCCTTGGATCGAGATGTGAGCGGAAAAAATGAGATATAAGATCAAGATCCCGGACAGAATAAAGACCGAACCGGCATGATTGAAATATTTCACCAGGAGCGGTGAGACCAAGCCGCCCAACAACCCGCCTGCCGGGATATCCGCCTCTCTCCAGGCAACCAAGTGGAAGAGGATGTGCAATAGAGGACAGAGCAGCAGGAGGAGGATCACGATGCTCAGAAAATGCAGGCCCAGGCGGGACTCTCCTTTAGACCGTATATGACGGATCCCCGCATATGTCAAACCCGCAGGCAGGAAAAATGCTGCAAAACCGAAAAGCTGCATCAAAGCTTCCGCCAGAGATGCGCCCACTCTTCCCAGATAATTCTGGGTTCTCTCCTGACCAGAGGAGACCGATGCCCAAGAAGGGTCATTGGCATGGTAGCTGATGAGGCTCAAGAAAAGCAGAATGGCCAGGAAAATAAAAAAAATACCTAATAACTCTGGAGACCGAACCTGTTTTGGGGGGCGGAATTTGCGCTTGGCTGGCTTTTTGGCCTTTCGTTTTTTCTGAGCCATGGGCAAGATTATAGCATAAGTTCTTGGTAAAGGTCGACGAACTGCTGGAGGGAGAGTCTCTCAGCACGGGTGTCCGGATCGATCCCTGTGCGCATGAGGGCTTGTACACAGAGTTCCGAGGCTAAACCGAGGGATTTGAGGTTGTTTGTCAGCTTTTTGCGGCGCTGTTGGAAGCATACCTGCAGGAAATTTTGGAATTGAGGCTTAGTGGCGGTGGAAAACAAGGGTGTTTTCCTTTTAATGAAGGAGACAAAGGCCGAGTCCACCCGAGGTGGTGGGGAAAAAGAACCGGGGGCCACCCTGAAGCGAATGCCGACTTCGAAATCATTCTGAAGCAACAAGGAGAGAGGGGCGAGTTTCTTGGTGCCCGGAGATGCGCAGACTCTTTCCGCCACTTCCTTCTGCAGTAAAAAATGACCTTCATTACAGATATTCTTGGCAGACAGCAGCCGATAGAGCAGAGGAGTTGAGATGGCATAGGGAAGATTGCCCACGATCTTGGCCGGCTTTCCCTGAGTGACCTGGCTGAAATCGACTTTTAGGATGTCTTGGTGCAGGATGAGAATATTGTTTAGAGGTAAGCTTTGCAGGGCTGGGAGCAATCTTTCATCCTTTTCGATCGCGATGACGGTGCCCGCCTCTGCAGCGA
>JAUWSR010000213.1 GCA_030609975.1 Acidobacteriota bacterium
AAGAAATTCGCGGCTGTTCCACCCTTAAAGCCCAAAATAGGACCAAGGGAGCTATCGGTATAGATGTCTTTCAATATTTGAAGTAGGATTGTTTTATGGATGTTTCGATCAAGCATGTTAGGTTGATTTGCGATACGAATTCAATCTTTTCCCCATTGCCTTATTGTCATAGATAGGGAGCATTTCAAAACATATATCCCAGTTTATAGAAGACAAATTGTCGAAATGGTAATTTTTATTTAAATAGATCGTGTCTAGAAAAGCCCTCTCTTTGGATGCGATGTGATAGTTGTTTCTTTTCTCTATGTTGATCGAATTCGTCAGAACAACGTCTTTCATCCGGCGAAAAACATAGGTCTGACCGTTGCAGGAAATCTCACGGCTTAAGTAACTGACAACGAAGATTTGGTCATAATGCTGGAAAACAATGCCTTCCTTGGACAAAACGGTTTCCAGGCTGATATAGGCCGGCGTGAATATTTTATTTGCCAGTTCAAGCTTGTCGTAATTCTTGTCCTTGGCGTAGATACCTTTTCGGATCGGGTAAAGCTTGCCCATTTTCGAATAGCGATACACGCGCTTTTTTGTAAGTTTGACATCTGTTTCGTTCCAAAGTAAAGAAAGCTCTTTGAATGTAAATACGGTGTTATTTGAACGGAGTAGAGTTGGGAGGTAATCTTTTTCCATATTTATGAACCAAAGGTACCCAATATTGGGCACCTTCAGTTTAAATTGTTGTATAAAAATGTCAAGCAAATATACGACTAAGGTCCCGGAGATTATATGGGAAATGGTGAACGTATCCAACGGCAAACAGCACAGCCAAAGTGACATAGACTTCAAATAATTGACTATTTGACTGCGAATGGTTAAGCTTTTATTCATCCAGGGGAGATAGGCCTATGAAATGTCCCAAGTGTTTTTCTGACAATCAGGATACAAAAGCGTACTGTGCGGACTGCGGGACCTCCTTAACTTCCTCAGATAATGCCCCACCCGCATTCACTCGAACCATTGAAACTCCAGTTGAAGCTTTAACGCGCGGCACTCTTTTCGCCGACAGATATGAGATCATCGAGGAGCTTGGTATAGGGGGTATGGGGAAGGTTTACCGTGTCGATGACACCCAGACCAAGGAAGAGATCGCCCTTAAGCTTATCAAACCAGAGATTGCCGCTGATAAAAAATCCCTGGAAAGATTCCGCAATGAATTGACGACGGCGCGAAAAACAAGACACAAAAACGTCTGTGGAATGTTTGATCTGGGGGAATATAAAGGCACCCACTACATAACCATGGAGTTTGTGTCCGGGGAAGATCTGAAGAGATTTATTAGAAGAGTGGGCCAACTGCCTTCAGGTAAAGCCATCTCCATAGCGAGACAGATCTGTGATGGGCTGGAAGAGGCCCACAGCTTAGGCATTATCCACCGAGACCTAAAGGCCAACAACATCATGATCGATGATAACGGCAATGCCCGTATCATGGATTTTGGGATCGCCAGAACCCTCAAAGGCAAAGGGATCACAGGCTCGGGGGTCATGATCGGAACCCCGGAATATATGTCCCCGGAACAAGCCGAGGCGAAGCCTGTCGACCAGAGATCGGACATTTATTCCTTGGGAGTCATTTTGTATGAAATGACAACAGGTCATCTTCCCTTTGAGGGAGATACACCTTTGGCCATTGCCATGAAGCACAAGGGTGAGACTCCCAAGAATCCCAAGGAGCTCAATCCCCAGATCCCGGACGACCTTAGCCATATCATCCTCAAGTGCCTAGAAAAGAATAAAGAGAATAGATACCAGAGTGCGGGAGAGATAAGTGCTGAGTTTGAAAAAATAGAACAAGGACTCCCTACCGCAGAAAGAGCCCAGCCGAAGCTAAAAACCCTTACCTCAAGAGAGATCACACTCACTTTCGGCATGAAAAAGCTCCTCATCCCGGCATTGATCGCCGTGGTCTTGGTTGTAACAGCTATCCTCGTTTGGAAAGTATTGCCGCATAAAGAATCTATTCCGGCCATCGAGGGAAAACCATCGGTTGCCATTTTGTATTTTAAAAACAACACCGGCGATGTAAGCCTGGACCACTGGAGAAATGCCCTGGCCGATTTGCTGATCACAGACTTGGCACAATCAAAATTTGTGCAGGTTCTGAGTGAGGATAAACTCTTCAATATTCTGGGGGACCTTGATCAACTGGAAGCCAAAAATTTCTCCTCAGACGTTTTAAGAGAAGTGGCATCCCGAGGGAAAGTGAACCACATCCTGGTTGGCAGTTTTACCCGCGCCGGTGATGTATTTCGTGTGAGTATCACACTGCAGAGGGCGGCTGAGGGAGAGGTTATCGGATCAGAGAGCGTGGAGGGAACGGGAGAACAGAGCTTCTATACCATAGTGGATGAATTGACCCTCAGGATCAAAGCCCATTTTGCGCTTTCCCGGGATCAGCTTTCCTCTGATATCGACCGGCGTGTGGAAGATATCACCACCAGCAATCCCGAAGCTCTAAAGTTCTATATTGTAGGAAGGCAGTATCATTTGAATCAGGATTATCGTGAAAGTATTGAAGCGATGGAAAATGCCATCGCTATCGATCCTGATTTTGCCATGGCATACAGGTCTCTTGCCATGAGCCACGGCAACCTTTTTCTTTATGCCCAGCGGACTCAGTACATTCAGAAAGCTATGGAATTATCAGAGCGGCTTCCTGATCGTGAACGCTATCAGATCAGAGGTGATTTTTATAGTGGTTCAGAAAGAACCTATGACAAGGCCATCGATGCCTATATCAAATTATTAGAACTATATCCTGAAGCTTTGAATGCCATTAACAATCTGGGGAGAATCTATGGTCTTATTGGTGAGAGAAAAATGCAAGTCGAATATTATGAGAAGGCCATCCAAAAGGGCGATCGCTCGGCTGTCATTTATACAAACTTAGCCTCTGTATATGGATCGATTGGAAATTTTGACAAAGCCCACCAGTTGCTTGAAGGCTATATTGAAACAGTTTCAGACCTTCCCAGTATCCGAAATTCTCTGGTTAGTCTTTATGTGCAACAGGGTGAATTGGAGCTCGCTCTGGTTGAAGCGGAAAAGGCCTTTCTGCTCGATCCTTCAAATACAACAAGTTTCCTGCAGAAGGGCTTAATTTATCGCTATATGGGAGATCCCGTCAAAGCGGAAGCGGAATTCCAGAAAGCGAGGCAATCGAAAGAAATGATCGGCAAGATAGCGGGTGGCGGCTATATTGCCTATCTGTATTCTGAACAAGGAAGATTTGGCGAAGCATCGGATCTGGTAAAACAGGACTTTGAGATATTGAAGAAGGCCGGGCAGAGTTATTGGATTGCGAGATTTCACTTAGCCTTTTCAAGATCAAATTTACAATCAGGGCAGCCTCAGAAAGCTTTAAACGAAGCAGAGCAAGCCTGGATTATTGCGGATAATATGGAAAACTTAGGACTCATGAGAGAGGCCTTGTATCAAAAAGGGCTAGCCCTGCTCGGTCTGGGCAATGTGTCAGAAGCAGAGCAAACGGCCGATCAACTTAAAGAACTGATCGAAAATGGTATAAACAAAAAAATCATTCATCTTTATTATCATCTAATAAGCGAAATCGAGCTGCAAAAAGGTAATCACTCTTTTGCTATTGATTTCTCTCAACAAGCGTTAGCTTTGTTGGGTGATGGACCTCTAACCATTGATGCGCCTTACATAGACACTTTGGCACTTGCCTACTATCGATCCGGGGAACTCAACCAAGCACTTTCAGAGTATAAAAGAATAACAACTCTCACCACCGGAAGATTGGAGCGAGGGGATATCTACGCCAAATCCTTCTACATGCTCGGCAAGATCTACGAGCAGCAGGGCGATGCAGCCAAAGCCATCGAGAACTACGAGAAATTCCTCGACCTCTGGAAGGACGCCAATCCGGGGATAGCGGAAGTGGAGGATGCCAAGAAGAGGCTGGCTGACATGCGGAATAATTGAGACGCTACAAGCGCAGAGTATATTGACCCTTTCTTGTCACTGTGATAATAAAATCCTTCAGAACATCATAAACCACGAGGAGAAATCATGAAAAAGTATATTCTGATTTATGGACTCTTGATCTTTTTGATCCTGGCTCCTGCATGCCAAAAAGCCATGGAGGGACCGGATGCTTCCGACCTCACCTATCCCGAGACGAAAAAGGTGGATCAGGTGGACGATTACTTCGGCACTCAGGTGTCGGACCCTTACCGCTGGCTGGAGGATGACAATGCCGAGGAAGTCAAAGCCTGGGTTCAGTCTCAAAACGAGGTCACATTCGGCTACCTGGAACAGATTCCCTTTCGAGACAAGGTCAAAAATCGCTTGATGGAGCTCTACAACTATCCCAAATACTCCTCCCCCTTTAAGGCAGGAGACTATTACTTTTTCTACAAGAACGATGGGCTCCAGAATCAGTCCGTGCTCTATATACAGAAAGGATTGGACGGTGAACCCGAGGTGTTTGTCGATCCCAACGCTCTTTCTGCCGACGGAACGGTGCGGATAAATATAGCCGGCTTTTCTAACGACGACCGCTACGCCACCCTCATGCGCTCCGAGGCGGGCTCGGACTGGCGTGAGATCCGGGTGATGGAAGTCGCCACCAAAACAGAGCTCGAGGATCGTATCCGCTGGGTCAAATTCAGTGGTACTTCCTGGTATAAGGATGGTTTTTTCTACAGTCGTTACCTTGAGCCTTCCGAGCAGGACAAGCTCAAAGGACAGAATCGGGACATGAAGGTCTACTATCACAAGGTGGGAGATCCCCAGGAAAAGGATGTGCTTGTTTTTGAGGATCCGGAGAATCCGCTGCGGACATTCGGGGCCTATGCCAGCGAGGATGAGAGGTTTCTGTTTCTCACTCTTTCTGAAGGCACCAGCGGGAACGAGCTGTATTTCAAGGATCTTTCGGTGCAGGATAAGGACTTTGTTCCAATCGTGACCGGCTTTGAAAACAACAGCTATCCTGTGGATAATGTGGGAGACAATATCCTTCTCTACACCGACATTGATGCTCCCAATTATCAGGTTATCCAGTTTGATTCGAATAATCCTGCTAAAGATTCATGGAAGCCCCTGATTCCAGAAAAAGAACACGTCCTGAATGGTGCCGGCACCGGAGGCGGTTATCTTTTTTGCAGCTATCTTAAAGATGCTCACACCCAGGTTTTCCAACACAATCTGGACGGTACGCTCTTTCGTGAGATCGAGCTGCCTGCTTTGGGTTCGGCGGGAGGTTTCGGAGCGGAAAAGGAAGATGACATCCTGTTTTACAGCTTCAGCTCTTTCACCTATCCTTCCACCATCTATAAATACGATATCAAGGAGGGCACATCCGAGGTATTCCGGCAATCAGAGGTGAAATTTGATCCCGAGGGCTATGTTACCAAACAGGTCTTTTTTTCCAGTAAGGACGGTACTCAGGTTCCTATGTTCATTGTTCATAAGAAGGGTCTGAAACTGAATGGCAACAATCCTTCTTTACTCTACGGATATGGCGGATTCAACATCAGCATGACTCCCTCCTTTAGTGCGCTTCGTGTTTTTCTTCTGGAAAACGGGTTTATATACGCCATGGTCAACCTGCGTGGTGGCGGGGAGTACGGGGAAGAGTGGCACAAAGCAGGGATGCTTCTCAACAAGCAGAATGTGTTCGATGATTTTATCGCTGCAGGGGAGTTTCTGGTCGCAGAAAAATACACATCCAAGGACAAGCTGGCTATTTCCGGCGCTTCCAATGGCGGCCTTCTGGTGGGTGCGGTCATGACACAGCGGCCCGATCTCTTCAAGGTGGTGCTTCCTGCAGTGGGTGTGATGGACATGCTCCGTTATCACAAATTCACCATCGGTTGGGCCTGGGCGGTAGATTATGGTTCCAGCGAAGAGGAAGAACATTTCAAAAATCTCTACAGCTATTCCCCCCTTCACAATATCAAGGATGGTGTCGCTTATCCCGCTACTCTGGTGACCACGGCTGACCATGACGATCGTGTCGTGCCTGCCCATTCCTTTAAATTCATTTCCACACTGCAGGAAAAGCACCAGGGTGAGAATCCTGTTCTCATCCGGATCGAAACCCGGTCGGGACATGGATCCTCCTCTACGACAAAAATGATCGAGGAGCTGGCAGACGAGTACGCTTTTATGCTCTATAATCTGGGAGTGAAAATCGACTAGCAACAAAAAGGGCATAGATCCCCATAGCAGCGCTTAAGTTGACTTCTCTATTCCTTCTGGTTTTTCATTGCCTTTATCATCGTGGGCGCGATTCCCCATTTTCAAGGTTTCCAGGTTACCTTGTAGCATTTTATGTATTGATATCCGTCTGGATCCTCTTCGATCGTGTACAATTTCCCTTTCTTCCAAACCTGTGGGCTTGCAGGCAGGGGTATCGTGGCAACGTATTGTCCCTCTGAATCAAATACATCAAAATAGTATTCGCCGTTATCTAAAGTCTTTGCAAATGTTCGTGTAAAGATTCTTCCGTTCTCATCAAGGCTTAGGTCTGTAAAAGGCACATGATGATCCGGCCAATCTAAATTGATACCAGGCGGTACAGGATTGTCTCCGAATAAAAACTGCAATCTCTCCTTTTTATCTTCTTCTGTGATTGCCACCGGATCGAATGCTTTGACGATCTTTGTTATGAGTATCCCTTACGAGTTCAAAATATTTAGCTCATAGTGAGTGGATTTTCCCCAGATGACATGATCCTCCTCTGTGATTTGCCAAAAATGCTGCGGGAAATAGGCCTGCATGTTGGGGAACGTAAAAAGTTTTGTGCTGGCTATGGTAAGGATGGGTTCTAGA
>JAUWSR010000132.1 GCA_030609975.1 Acidobacteriota bacterium
CTTCAATGCTCCCTGCCTTTTTACTCTCTGTGCCTCTCCATACTTCAAGGTCAATCGGTTCCCAATGCTTTGACTTTATCGAGCGATAACAGGCATCCATGACAGCATTAACCACGTATCCATCATAAAACGTCTCCATGGGTTCTTTACCGTTATCCAGAGCATCGAACATGTCAGTGAACATGTGCACATAACCCAGCTCATGAACTTCATCGCCTACCGGGAAAAGCCAGCCGGTACCACCTTCGGCTTTTTCAGCTACGTACCCACCGAGGCCGGTAGTAGTAAACATCTCAAAACCGGTGCGCAGAAAATGATCCAGCCAGATGGTTCCCTCGGTCCCTGAAACTTCATCTCGCAGGTCCATGCCGCCGCGGAATGTCCAACTGACTTCAAACTGTCCGATCGCACCGTTTTCGTACCTGACCAGACCGATGGCATGATCCTCGGCTTCAATCGGATGGACCTGGGTATCAGCCCAGCACACAACCTCCACCGGTTTGATTTCCTTTCCCACAAAGTTCCGGCCGATTTCTATGCAGTGGCAGCCCATGTCTATTATGACACCCCCCCCAGATCGTTCTTGATCCCAGAACCAATCACTGTGAGGGCCGGGGTGGGTTTCTCTCGACCGAGCCCACAAGACCTTGCCCAGGGAGCCATTCTTTACAGATTCTATGGATTTGAGCGTTTTTGGAGTATAGACCAGGTCTTCCAGATAGCCATTGAATACACCGGCCTGTTCAACAGCATCAAGCATGGCTTTGGCCTCAGCAGCGTTCCGGCCAAGGGGTTTGGTGCAGAGCACAGGCTTTCCCGCCTCGGCAGCGAGAAGAACCGCTTCTTTGTGCACATTATTCGGCAGTCCGATCACCACCACATTCGTTTCAGGGTCCTTGACAGCCTTCTCCAAATCCGTTGTCCATTTGGGGATATTCCAGTCTTGTGCAAATTTCGCAGCTCGCTCCTCAGTCCGTGAATAGACAACCTGCACCTTATCTCGACTGCGCTGCCCCTGTAAGGTCTTGGTGTAGAACATCCCGATGAGGCCGGTTCCCAGCATGGTCACTTTATGCATTGTTTTGCCTCCTTTCGGGCATATCATGTGCCGGTTTTCCCTTGCTTGGTGGGAATAGGATATCGATTCTTGGTTGGAGATGAATTTGAAGAAAATCAAAACGATTTTCGGCTGGAGTTTCAAGGCCGATATTACTTCTAAGATGGGGATGAAGCCTGGACCTTGAGACGCCTATGGATCTCTCCGCTGAGACCGGCATGAATCCAGGACATCCTGGAGTCCCTGAGAAAATTTTAGGATGGCTTCTTTAGTCATCCCCGCATAGCCGAATCGAATGCAGTTCGGGGCGCCGAAGACCGAGCCGGGGACAGCACTGAATTTTTCCAGCTCGAGCGCTTTCTCCACAAAGGCCTTGTCATCTATTTGTATATCTTCGGGCAGCCGGGCGAGCACACTGATGGCACCCGAAGGGAAATCCTTGTCTCTTCCTGCAAGCATGAATCCCTTTTCTTTAAGAATTGAGATCATAAGATCACAGCGGCTCTTGAGCTCTTTTTTTATTGCCGTGATGATGCGAGGGGATCTACCATTTTCAAAGTCATTGACCTCTTCTCTTAAGAGCTCGATCAAAATATTTTGGCCGAGAGTATTCGGTGAAGAGGAGAAAGACCGGATCATGTTCGGCATCCAGGAATTCGTGAACATCTCATCAGCAGCCAACACATAGCCGACTCGCGCTCCCGGGATAAGATACTCCTTGGAAGCAGAGCTCACAACCACTGTCCTCTCCGGCGCAAAAGACAGCATGGATTGCGGCTCACCCTTGTACCGGATAAAGTTATACACTTCATCGGAGATGAGTATCAGGTTCTTTTTCCTGGCAAGCTTGGCGAGCTGCGCCAGCTCCTCCTCTGATAATATGTCGCCGGAGGGATTGTTAGGAAAGTTGAGAAGGAGTGAGGTGATTTTGTTTTCTACGATACATCTCTCTGCCTTTTCGAAATCTGTATTATAGTTCTCGTCGAATAGATCCACCACAATGGGATTTCCACCGGCATTTTGTATGATCCCCTTATAATTACTCCAGTGGAGAGACATGAGGCCCACGTTTTGCCGGTAGGCGAAAAGATGCATTAATATGGCCAGGCCCTCTGTCGCTCCTGATACGATGGCCACATGTTTTTTGTTCAATCCCTCTGGAGGTATACCGGGCCGATCCTTGAGCTTGTAAGCATTGGTCCAGAACTTCCCAACGAGATCGCGCAGTTCCTCCAGGCCGGCTGAGGGCCCATAATAGATCTCTTTATCCGGAAAAACACCGACGATCTGCCCCTGGTCGCTGCGTATGAAGTCGGGCTTTCTAAGGGCGATCTCTTTGGCCTGTGCCGCGATGGCCGGGATGATCGGCTTTGTGGACAGGGTTCTACGGATCCCTTCAGGCATGCAGGTCCAGGCATGCTCTAAAAGAGGGGTATTAAACGCGCGTTCACTTTTCATTTTTTATGACTCCTTACTTGGGATAATTATCTCTTGTCCAACTCCAATATTGAGATAGTCACTGCCGTATGCGTTTCTAAATAATGTATGTGCCTGCTCACCGGAACAGTGAGCGGGACCGACTCTTTGAACACCGGCTTGCCTGCATCTCATTATGATGGTTTGGATCTCTTCCTTTTCGAATCCTGCCAGGTGAAATCCCCCCATTACCAGGTAAATCTGGCTGTCGAACAAGGCAAGGACATGATCGATGACTTTCACGAGCCGCGGGTGGGCGCATCCTGTGATGAGTACGAGGCCATTGGGGGTATGCAGGACCAAGGATTGTTCCTTGATCCACCCCGCGATGTTTCCTGTCGTGTAGGCCCCCTCACAGATATTTTGAACTTTGTTTACGCTCACCAATTCGGCTCCCTTGGCGCATATGGAATCCTTGTATGCCTGGGAGAAGAAATCCGGAAGCCAGACTTCGATATTTGAATTCTCATCAAGCAGTGCTTCCAGGCCATGGGTATGGTCTTTGTGTTCATGTGAGATGAGAACTGCGTCAACTTGCCTCGGGCTCAGTCCGAGTTTTTCCATGTTGCCTAACAAAATTTTTCCAGAGGCCCCGGTGTCGAAAAGGATCGTTTTCGACAGGCCTTGGATCAGGCAGGAAAATCCCCAATCCTTACTCATGTCCTTACGAAAGGCTCGATTGTCATACAGGATGGAAATTTTGATGGATTTTGTGATCTGGGTTTTAGGTTTTTTAACAGACATCGTTCACCTGGCTAATGGAATCATTAATTATATCTCTTGCTGTAAAGAATATACTAGCAAGAAGTATGCCAATTAGTTATTTTTTAGACAAGTATGGCTATCATGGTCATAAGGCGGAAATCGCCTGATTGAGAGGAGCAGCAGACGGTGAAATTAGAAGAACCTCTAATTTTTGCTACACAAATTTCGAAGTTTTGCTAAATATGACCGTGGAGACTGAGCGGATTATTCAATTGTCTCTTGTACTGGTTATGGCACAGCTTTTGCATTCATAAACAATGGACCTAGGATCCCCCAAACCAGGGACCATGACAGGAGGTGAGAGATGTCGGAAGAAAATAGATCGGGATCAAAAAATCAAAATGCCGGCAGCCCGAAGCCGATGAGCAGCGGAAGAGGGCGTGGATTAAGAGGCGGTTTTGCTGCCGGCCCCGGTGGAAGCTGTGTCTGCCCCAGTTGTGGAGAAGAGATGAGTCATTATCTGGGAGTTCCCTGCAACCAGCAGAAATGCCCCAAGTGTGGATCGTTTATGATTCGTAAATAGCATCAACATCGAGAATAAATACGCCGACAGCGGTTCGTCTGAACTATTTACAAAAACCCATCGAACATCTGGATAGGGAAAGGTATAATCTCTACAAACGAGTAAGACACGAGACAGATGGGGAATAATACAGAAAAACATACCGAACGTATCAACCTTGTCCTGCATACCATTCGAAATGTCCACCGATTGCTTGTCAAAGAAAGCGATCGCAAGCGACTCATTGAAGCCATCTGCCGAACTCTTGTCAAGAATCGAGGGTATTATAATGCATGGATCGTGCTGATCCATCGGTCCGGGGATTTCGAAGAAGCCGCTCAAGCAGGCTTAGGAGATAAGTTCGCCTCCATAGTTGACCTTTTCAATAATGGAGACATAATGGCATGCGCAAAAAATGCCTTGTCCCAGCCATCTCTGGTGCTGACAAAAGACCCCCAGTCTGAATGTGCGGATTGTATCTTATCGAAAGATTACGGCGGCAGGGGCGCCATGACGGTCAGGTTGGATCACAGGGGAAGAATATTTGGAATTCTGTGTGTTTCCACTCCCAGGGACTTGGTCGCGGATGAAGAAGAGAGAAGGCTGATGGCGGATGTGGCTAAAGATATTGCCTTTGCGCTTAACAGTATAGAAGTGGCGGATGAAAGAGATCGGACAGGAAAGTTGCTTCAAGAATCTGAGAATCGATATCGAAGTGTGTTTGAGAACACAGGGACGGCCGTTATCATCATTGAAGAAGACATGATCCTTTCGATGGTCAACACCCAATTTGAAAAGCTCAGTGGTTTTTCTAAAAAAGAAGTTGAGAGCAGAAAAAAATGGACAGAATTTGTGGCGAGCGAGGATCTGTCAAGATTGAAGGATTATCATTTCAAACGAAGGGAAGATGAAAAAGGGGCCCCTTCTGAGTATGAGTTCCACTTTATAGACAAGAGCAGCGATATAAAGGATATGTTCTGTAAAATTGGGATGATCCCTGGAACTAAAAAGAGCATTGCTTCCTTCATCGAGCTTACCTCCCTCAAACGCGTGGAGAAAGCTCTCCAGGAAAGCGAACAGACGCTTTCCACACTGATGAGCAATTTGCCTGGCATGATCTACAGGTGTTTGAATGATAAAGACTGGACAATGGAATACGTCAGTGATGGCTGTTTAGAGCTGACCGGGTACAATCCTCAAGACCTAATCAGGAATAGCCGGACATCTTACAGTCATCTCATTCATCACAAGCATCGAGAGAGTGTTTGGCTCAGTAAACAGAAAGCCCTAACGAAGAAATCTCCGTTTAAGCTGGTTTATCGAATCCATACTGCTTCAGGAGAGGAGAAGTGGGTATGGGAACAAGGAACCGGCGTTTTTTCTGAAGATGGGGACTTGTTGAGACTCGAAGGTTTTGTAACAGATATCACCGAACGTGTTCTGGGCGAAAAAGCGCTTCAGGAAAGCGAACAGCGTTTTCGTGACTTGATCGAGAACTCACTCATCGGAATCAGTATTATTCAAAAAGGCCGTGTCGTTTATAGAAATCCTGAACAGCAGAGGCTCTTCGGCCCGCCCACAAAATCCACAAATCCGTTTAACATGGATAGCATCCATCCCGATGATAAAGAAAAAGTGCAGCACTTCTATCACAACCTGGTCGCAGGGAAATCCAGAAGCTTTCAAACGGACTTCAGATTCTATCCTTCAGCAAAATTAGAGAGCAATCCCAGTATGAAATGGGTGTATTGCCGAGCGAATATGATTACCTATAAGGGTAAAGACGCAATCCTTACAAATATGTTGGATATGACCAGGGCGAAGGAGCTTGAACACTTCTTATTGATCCAGGACAAGATGGCATCACTTGGCCACATGGCAGCCGGCATAGCTCATGAGATCAGGAATCCCCTCTCGGGAATCAACATCTACTTGAATACACTGGAAAAATTCTGCCGCAAGGTAGAGACAACTGGGAAGGCAATAGAGATCATCGAGCAGATCAAATCCGCCTCCTTCAAGATCGAGTCCGTTATCCGGAGGGTCATGGATTTTTCCAAACCTGGCGAACCGAAGTTCGTTTTGAGTCCTGTTGATGAACCCATCAATGAAGCCGTGAAGTTGGCCTCATTGACGCTGCGGAAACGCAACATTCAAATCGAGAGTAATCTGGCGGAAGATCTGCCCGAATGTTTTATCGATCCCCAAATGGTGGAAGAAGTCCTGCTGAATCTGATCACGAATGCGGCGGATGCCATGGTAGACCTGGACAAAAAGAAAAGAATCCAAATAGTCTCTTCCTTAGAAAAGGAGTCGATTTTAATATCCGTCTCAGACTCTGGCCCTGGTGTACCCTTCTATCATAGAGAAAAAATTTTTGATCCGTTTTATACCACAAAAAACGACAGCTCAGGAATAGGCCTCAGCATCACCCACAGGATCGTCAGTGATCATGGGGGATCTATAGAGGTGGGTATGAGCAAGTGGGGAGGAGCAGAGTTCAAAGTGAGAATCCCCATAAATAAAGATGAGGAAAAAGATGATCAAATATAGGATATTTGTGGTTGATGATGACCAATTTATCAGAAATGGGATCGCAGAGGCGCTCGAATCAGAATATATCGTTGAAACTTTTTCCAATGCTGAGGATTCTCTTGAGGCCGTAGAGCCCGGTCTACCGGACCTGGTTCTCCTCGATATTGGTTTGCCGGGGATGAATGGAATTGAAGCACTTGCTGAAATAAAGAAGATCAATCCTGAGATTCTGGTGATTATGATAACTGCATATGAAGACATTGACACAGTGATTTCTGCTATGAAGACAGGGGCCCACGATTATGTGGTAAAGCCAATTTATATGGATGCCTTGGAGGCAACCATTAAAAATGCGCTTGAGACCATTAGATTGAGAAAGGAAGTTCAGATTCTTCAAGAACGATATCTAAAAGAAAATGTTCCTTGTTTCATTGGCGAGAGTGATGCCATCCAGGATGTAATGGATTTTATCAAGAAAGTGGCAAAGAGCCCGGATACCCCTATCCTTGTCATAGGAGAAACTGGTACAGGGAAGGAATTAATAGCAAGTGCCATCCACTTCCGAAGCCCGAATTATAACGGTCCTTTTATTACAGTGAACTGCGCCGCAATTCCCAGGGACCTCATTGAAAGTGAGCTCTTTGGTTATGAAAAGGGTGCGTTCAGTGGGGCCAAAGCTTCAGGTAAAGTGGGCTTGATCGAAGAAGCGGCCGCCGGCACATTATTCCTCGATGAGGTTGGCGATTTGAGCCTGGAGGCCCAAGCTAAACTTTTGCGTTTTCTTGAGGCAGGGGAGTTTTACAGGGTTGGTGGAACAAAAAAGTACTTTGTTCAGACGAGAGTTGTTTCTGCCACAAATAAAGATATTGACGAGATGAAAAAAGAAGGCCTTTTCAGGAATGATCTTTTCTTCCGTTTAGGAGTCATTAGAGTTCAAGTCCCCTCATTAAATGAGCGCCGTGCTGATATAATTCCTTTGGCAAAACACTTTCTTTCAACGCTTAGTCAGAAATTTGATAAAAAATTTACTCGATTTGCGGCCAAGGTCGAGACAGTTTTGAAAGAGTACAATTGGGTAGGAAATGTACGCGAATTAAAAAATCTTATCGAGCGTGGAGTTCTGACTGGAATAGCGCCGGAGCTAAAAGTTGAGGACCTGGGCATAGCCACAAAAGATACCGAAAATATCCAGCAGGGAATTGATGTAAGGAGGGAATTTCCATCCATTCCTTCGACGGGAATTGATTTCCCCTCCCTTCAAGAAGGAATGGAAAAATTCTACATAGAGAATGCGCTCAGGATAGCTGATGGGAATGAGAGCGAAGCCGCAAGGCTGCTTAACATAAACCACCACACATTTCGATATCATCGCAAAAAACTGAAGATCGATAACTGAATAAAACGTCGATTCACCCGTCCACTGTCTGATTCTCTAGATTCATCGGATACTCTTTCCGTATTAGAAGATCTTCTAAACCTGACTGCTCGAACAGCTCGGTAGTCAAGCATGAATTTTCTATCTAACTGTAAATATTCAGGTTAGGGTTTTCCATTCGTATGGCACGTTTTTTGCTTCAACAAAATCGGTGCCATACGATATGGATATTTTTAATAATCTCACAGGAGGAATCTGGAATGAAAACGTATGATGTTGTAATTATCGGTGGAGGACCAGCAGGAGTGACATGTGCAATTTCTGCGCATATGACGTACCCGGACAAAAGTATCGCGCTTGTTCGCAAAGAAGAGATCTCATTGATACCGTGCGGTATTCCTTATGTCATGCACTCTCTGACATCCGTTGATGATGATATTATGCCGGATAAACTGCTTTCAGACAACGGCACTGACCTTATCATCGATGAGGTCATCGAAAAAGAAGAGAAAATCCTGAAATTAGGCAGTGGGGATGAACTCGCATTTGATAAACTGGTCTTGGCACTCGGCTCAACTCCCGTAACGCCTCCCATAAAAGGGATGGACAAAAACGGGGTCTTCGTGGTGAAAAAGGAAAGGGATTATCTCGTGCAGATGAAGGAGCAGGGGGAAAAGGCCAACAAGGTCGTGATCATTGGGGGAGGCTACATCGGAGTCGAAATGGCCGATGAACTTCGAAAAGATGGAAAAGAAGTCCATCTGGTGGAGATGCAGGACACACTCCTGCCGTTCACCATGGATCACGAATTTGGCCAGAAGGCCAAAGAGATCCTTGAGTCAGCAGGCACCGAGATTCATGTGAACTGCAGGGTGAACACCATTCTGGGAGACGGCGAAGCAACCGGCGTAAAGCTCAGTGATGGAAGAGAAATCGATGCGGATATGGTGATCATCTCAACAGGTGCAAGACCTAATGTCACACTTGCCAGCAACATGGGCCTAGCCGTTCATCCGAAGAATGGCATATGGGTCAATGAGTATCTTCGTACCTTTGATAGGGATATTTTCGCTATCGGAGATTGTGCCGCCAAGTACGATTTCTTCACGGGTGAGTTTTCCAATGTCATGCTTGCATCCACTGCCATGGCAGAGGGCCGCCTTGTAGGCTCCAATCTGTTTGAGATCAAGGTTATGCGAAAATTCATCGGAGTCCTGGGGTCATTTTCCACCAAGATCGGCATTACGGCTTTTGGCACCAGCGGACTCACAGAACATAAAGCCCGGGAGATGAATCTGGACTACATTGTGGGGCAGGCCACCGCGGTCGACCGGCATCCGGGAAAACTTCCTGGAGCCTCCAACCTGCATATCAAGCTGCTGTTTTCCCGCTACTCTCATACCCTTCTAGGAGCCCAGATGCACGGAGGAGATTCTGTGGGCGAACTGGTGAACATGCTCTCAGTGATGATTTTGAACAAGATGACGGATATGGATATCGACAATCTTCAAATCGGGACTCATCCGTTACTGACTGCTTCCCCCGTTGCTTATCCCGTAATTGGCGCCGCTGTGGATGCCATTAAGAAATGGTACACGTATATTCCTAAACGTACAAAAGATGATGCGGTACAGGGTGTCTCCCAAAAGTAAAGCCTCCTCACCCTGAAAAAACAAGACAAATCTAAGATAAAGCCTAGGTGGTTATTTGACGACGTACATTGGTGTGTCCGACTTTTTTCCCTCACAGCCTCAATGCGTTTTGAAACGAAAAACTTGATATGGCTCTTCATCCGGCCGGCCTGGAGAGATGTGAAGCTCAGGATTCTTACCGA
>JAUWSR010000096.1 GCA_030609975.1 Acidobacteriota bacterium
GAAGATGGGGGACCAATCCGCATGACGATTTTGACATCTATTGGAATGAGTCTGCGGTGGCCCATGTTAAGTCTATGAATGTTCCACTGCTGCTTCTGCATGGCACGGATGATCCAACAGTTGCGTTTATGGAAAATCTGGAGTTCTATAACGCGCTCAGATTTTTTGACAAGAACGTGATACTGCTTGCCTATCCGGGAGAAGGGCATGGATTGAGAAAACTCCCCAACAGGAAAGATCTCACGATCAGAATGCAGCAGTTCTTCGATCACTATCTGATGGACAAACCCGCTCCCGACTGGATGACACACGGCATTCCTTTTATTGAAAAGAAGAAAAAATAGATTACCTTCATCTAGGAGGTTTAATGACAAAATCATTCACAAAACTTCTGATCGTCGTTCTACTTATTTTTTTTGTTCATTTCAGCCCATTGTTGGATGCATGTACGACATTCTGCCTGAAGGATGGTACACGACTGGTCTTCGGACGGAGCTATGACTGGGGAATAGGATACGGCTATGTCATGGTCAACAAAAGGGATCTGATCAAAAAAGCACTTAATTTCTTCGATCCCGAGTCTAAACCCGTAGAATGGGTTTCTAAATACGGGAGCATCACGTTCAATCAGTACGGGAAGGAAAACCCAATGGGGGGGATGAATGAGGCTGGACTGGTTGTCGAGGTGATGTGGTTGGCTGGAACCCGCTTCCCTGCCGCTGATTCAAGGCCGGCCTTGGGCGAGCTTCCATGGGTCCAGTATCAGCTGGACAATTTCTCCACTGTCAAAGAGGTGATCGAGAGTAATTCGTCCATCAGGATCATCATCAACAGCCAGCCAATCCATTTCCTTGTCTGTGACCGAACAGGAGAGGCGGCCACCATAGAATTCCTGGATGGGAAGATGGTCTATCACACAAAGGACACCCTTCCCGTCGATGTGTTGGCCAACAACACATATGAAGATTCAATGCAGCACCTGAGAGGACATAAAGATTTTGGGGGGGATAGGCCGATGCCAACCTCAGAAAGCTCTCTGGACAGATTCACCCGGGCCGCCTACATGCTCCAACAATACAGACAGGACAAAGGCTTGGACATCATAGACTATGCTTTCTCGATTTTGGAAAGTGTCAAACAAGAGAGGGGGACTCAGTGGAGTATCGTCTATGACCAAAAAGAACTGGCCGTATATTTCAAAACCAAAGATGCTCCCAAGATGAAGAGTTTCCTTTTTAAGGATTTCGATTTTACCTGCGTAACACCTTCAAGTGTTATCAATATGCACACAAACAAGTCAGGTGATATCAGCCAGTACTTTATCGAGTATTCCAGTCTAATTAACCGCAAGCTGATTGGTTTGTCATTTCGAGGAACGGACTTCCTTCAAGATATCCCGGATGAGGCTCTCGATCAACTCTCCAGATATCCGGAGTCCATTATCTGCAGGATTAAAAAAGTAGCCTGTCCCCATTTATTTTTCCCCTGAAACGAGTTGATTTTTTAATGGTTGACACTTTTCTCACGAATACATATCTTAAAGGAGTGGGGATACTGAGGCACATTTCTTAAGCTTTCGGACAATGTCTGTAAGAGAAAATGACGAGGTTTTAGAATCCTGGAAAGAGATATCCGACTATCTTAACCGGGATGTCAAAACCTGCCGTCGATGGGAGTTGGAGCTGGACCTTCCGATCCGGAGGCTGGACGACACCCCAAAAGCTCGGGTGTTTGCTAGCAAAGTCGAACTCGACTTTTGGCTCAAAGATAAGCTGAACAACCGGGAGATCAGTACCACTAAATACCTCCGCATAATAAAACAGAAGCCCAAGACACTTTGGATTGCTCTCTCAGCTGTTCTGTTGCTTATCCTTTTATCCGTTGTTTTAATACGTAATATTCCCCTAATCAACTTTATCTCACCGGCTCCAAAAAAGCCCCACCTTGCTGTTCTTCCTGTCAAGAACTACACGGGGGATGAATCCCTGGAGTATTTACGGGATGCACTGACCAACCTCATCACCTCTGATCTCTATCAGTCTAAATATATCAGAGTTCTGACGATGGAGAGGATGAACAAGATATTAGAAGATATGAACAAACTCCAAGTGGATTCATACACGACGGATGATTTGAAAAAGATCGCATCTCTTGAGGGGATCACTCACTTTTTAACTGGTTCTGTCACAAAGCTTGGCGAAACAATTCGCATCGATGTCTCTATCCAGAAAACAAGGAGCTGGGAGACTATATGGGCTGATCAGATCGAAGGGAACTTCGACGACATGTTTGCCATGGTGGATGTGTTGACGAAAACGCTTAAACCCCAGCTTAACCTTACAGATGAGCAGATCGCCGATGACTTTTACGAAACGATAGAAAATGTCACAACACCAAATGATCGTGCTCTTCAGTTTTATATCCAGGCAAAAAAGGCCATGATCAAAACAGACTGGCAATTGGCCATTGGGTTGTTCCAGAGAGCCATCGCCCTCGATCCTGATTTTGCTATGGCCTATCGCTGGTTGAGCGGTGTATTTAACGTACTTGCCCTTGAAACACAAGAAAAAGCATATTGGGAAAAACTCGAAGAAAATTCAAAAAAAGCCTACGATGCCGCTCAGCGTAGGCCTCCCTCAAAGCGAGAACGATTGATCATCGAAGGATTAAATGGAGGTGGTGCAGAGGAGATGGAAGCTTTCAAGAAACTTCTGGAGTTGTATCCTGATGATGATTATGCAAATTCCAGACTCGGTGCACGGTATGTTCAAGGAGAAAAGTATGAGTGGGCCGAAAGGCACTTGAAGCGGGTTGTCCATTTCACGAACAATTATTTATCCTATATATGGTTGGGGAGAATATATCTGGAGCAAGGAAGATACAAGGAAGCAGAGGATCTTTTTGAGCTCGGCATGATGAGATTCCCCAACAATTGGGCTTTTTATCAATTGATGGCGAGGCTTCATGCTCTGCAGCAGGAATTCGATGAAGCCCTTTTGTGGTGCGATAAAGGATTTGAGATTGAACCCTTCCAATTCCGGGATTCTTTAATAAGAGGAGATGTCTTGTTTTTCAAAGGGGATTTTAAGGCCGCTGAGGAGGAATACCGTAATTGTCAGAGCAGCGAAAATAACCAAACTCGTATAAAAGCAGCCATTAATCTAGCATTTCTTTATAAAACCCAGGGACGATTTGAGGATGTTATCATACAGGCAAGAACAGCAAAACAATATCTTGAAAAAGACCGCAATGGGGATTTTGATCCGATCAATACAGAATTAGCGCTCCTCACTGCAAAAAGGGGGAATATTCAGGACGCATTTAAGCTTCAGAAGGAGGTTGTGGATTTTGCATCTCGATTCAAACTTGAAGGGGAAATCTTCGCATCAAAGAGACAATGGTCTGAAGTAGAAGCAGTTCTACTTCAGCTCGAACAGGAAGTACAAATCTCTTACGATGACGAATTTAGATCGTATCTTATTCAAAATGATATCGAACCGCCAAAGTCTAAAAAGTTACGAAGGGCTCTCCTTGGCTTAAAGGCCAGGCTCTTTCTCGAAAAAGGGGATTATATTCAGGCCAACGAAATTGTGGAATTGGCCAAGTCATTGTATTGTGGATTGAATTTAATTCCAGCCGATTTGATCGAGCTTTCAGGAATTGCCTATTATAAGTTGGGAGATTTAGAATCGGCTGAAAAACAATATGAGTGGATCTCCCGGATGACCTTTAACCGGAAGGAATTTGGCAACATTTATGTCAAGAGCCATTACATGCTGGGCAGGATCTTCGAAGAAAAAGGAAACAAACGCAAAGCTACAAAGTATTACGAAAAGTTTTTGGACTTTTGGAAGGACGCCGATCCGGGTTCGCCCGAGATCGAAAACGTCCGCTCCCGCCTAATCGTTTTGCAGTAATACCTCCAAATTCGCCTCATAATAATCCTTAACTCATGTTTTTTGGGGCCATTTTCGCCCATTTCCAGCAGAGAAAATGGGAATAATGCGACATTTGCCTGAAAAGACTTGACCAATCCCTGTTGGAAGAATAATTTTTGAGGCAAGGGACATGATTGTTTGAAGGAGGGTAGAATGAATAGACGTTTAGTAATTCTGAGCTCTTTCCTTGTTTTCTGTTTATCCATGGGCGGATTATTAAATGCTCAAGAACAGTACGGACACATAAGAGGGAAGGTGTTAGACGAAAACGAAGAGCCGCTTCCCGGAGCAACAATCGTTCTGGAGTGCCCGCAGTACGGAAACCACTCCAGGATATCCTCATCCGTTGGAGCCTTCCGGTTCCTCAATCTGGCTCCAAGTACATATACACTCAAATGCGAACTTTCTGGTTTTAAGGTGTACGTCGAGAAAGACATTATCATCCGGGTAGGAAATAATTTCGATTTTTCTGTGGTCCTCGAACAGGCCAAACTTGCAGAAGAGGTTTTTGTTGTGGCCAAATCTCCCATTGTGGATTCCAAAAAGACCGGAACGTCTTTCAATGTCACTGAACTGATGCTCCAGGAGGTCCCCTCGTCTCGTGATCCCTGGGCCATCCTCAAACAGACCCCGGGAATTTATATATATGGAGAGAATGTTGCTGGGATAGATTCAGGGAATCAATCTAATTGGACATCCAAAGGAACCTGTACAAAGTATTTTGGCAACTTTAACTTGGACGGAGTTAATGTTACAGATAATACACCCGCAGGAGATTCTTCCCGCTTTTATGATTTTGACAGCCTTGAAGAAATCCAAATCGTGACCACCGGGCAGGATGCATCCATAAAAACAGGCGGCGTCTCGATCAACATGGTGACACGCCGAGGCGGAAACAAACCGGAATTCCTTGCTCGATTTTTCCTGACCAACGACAAACTCCAAAGCGACAACCGGCCGCAGGAATTGATCGACCTGGATTATGTCGGAAACCAGATCAACACGCTTACCGACTATGGATTCCAGGCCGGTGGACCCATCCTCAGAGATAAAATCTGGTTCTGGCTGGGATATGGTGTCCAGGACGTACGGCTCCTGAGCATTGACGGATACCCTAACGACACGAAGATAGAAAGCATCAATGCCAAACTGAATTTCCAGCTCAGCCCGAAAGACCGGGCGGAATTGGTTTTTATGTACAATAATCGTACGGTATTTAACACAAATGTCGGACCTTTAAGGCCTCCAGAAGCCACATACAATCAGACCAACAACGGGATGCCTTTTGTAAAGTTGCAGTACGAGCGTATGTTTTCAAGTGTTTTCTTGATGACGTTTAAACTGGCCTATAGCTGGGGGTGGTTTGGAAAGGATCCCAATGGCGGCTTGGACACTCAAGCGGGATGGGATTTATACACCGGCATTGTTTCTGGTACCGCCGAATATCAGCGCACTCACCGGCCCAGCTACAATGCCCAGGTCGATGGCAACTATTTTCTGGAGAATTTCTTGGGAGGAAATCATGAATTCAAGTATGGGATGGAATACCGGCTTGCAAAGAACTACGGTGATCATATCTGGCCTGGTGGAGTCCGGAAACGATATTATAACGAGCAACCTTATCAAGCCTTTCTTCACCGCTGTTTGTACGATAGGGTGGGTGACAGAATAAGTCTTTATTTTAATGATGCATACAGCAGAGGTCGTTTGTCTATCACCCTTGGACTCCGGGTAGACAGGGAAAATTTCTGGAACAAAGAAATCGAAATTCCAGCTCATCCAATCGCTCCCGAGATTATGCCCGGATTTACACTTTCAAAGATTGATCCGGGAGTTATCCTCTGGTCTTTTTCCCCAAGACTGGGTTTGACATTCGATCTAACAGGGGATGGGAAAACAATCCTTCGAGCCAACCTTGCCCGCTATGGATGGTGGCCGGATGACCTTGCGAGCCTTCTCTCTGTATCCGAGGAGAATACAGCGAGGTACGATTGGGATGATTTGAATGGGGATGACCTTGTGTCCACAGATGAGCTGGTCGGCTACCCATACAACGGCCTCATCACTTACAGCGGTTACAATCCCTTTGATCCCACAAACCCCGTGTCTCCCTATGCGATTGCGGACGATCTGTCGACAGGTTTAACCGATGAATTTCTCGTCGGTGTAGAGAGGGAAATCTTCAAGGATTTTTCGGTGAGCGCCAACATCACTCTGAGGAGATTCCACAGTTGGAACTGGTGGGTCGCCTTTAACAAAGAAACCGGCCAAAAAGACAGTTTTGAAGACTGGCAAGGGCCTTTTGAGGGCTCCATGACTATCGATGGAACCATATACAATTATAATTACTGGGTACCGAAGACTCACCAGTTCGATCTGCCGAACAGAATCCTGGAAAGCTGTCCCAACTGGCATTCCAACTATGCAGGCCTGGAAATCATCGCCACTAAACGCTTAAGCCGGCGGTGGATGTTTAATGCTTCGTTCACACTCCAAGAGACCATCGATCATTACAAAGAAGGGAGCTATACAGATCCAACAAACATCGAAAATCTTGATGGAGGAAGCTCTTTCATGGATTCCAGATGGATGGCCAAGCTCAGTTTTCTGTATCAACTTCCCTGGGGGATCAATGTCTCTGGATTTGCCTATGCCCGTGAAGGGGCCCCCAACACACCGTGGATCAGGGCCTATACACCGGAGAGAAGAGATTATGGATTAGGGAGATTTTCTATCATTTTTGTGGAAAAAAATGGCAAAACCCGTTTTCCAAACTTTTACAACTTTGACCTTGGCCTTTCCAAGGGTGTTGTGTTGGGACGTCATGGAAAAATTACCCTAAGGCTAGATGTGTTCAATGTTTTTAACTTCAACCATACTCTGAAGACGATCTCTCGACTGGATTCTCCCCGTTATGGCGAAATCAATTCGATTCTCAATCCGCGTGTCATCCGCTTCGGGATTCGCTATAGGTTTTAACCGTTCTCCATGGAAAAACAAATTGTAGAGTGCCAGGAATGCCAAACTAGGAATTCTTCGGATTCTATCTTTTGTAATAAGTGCGGAACCCAGTTTGGATCTTCAAAGAAGGAGTCCATCTCATTCACAAAAACAATGATCGCTCCAGGTGAAGTGCTGGCCAAGGGCGGGACACTGGCTGAACGCTACGAGATTTTAGAGGAACTCGGTGAGGGGGGCATGGGATTCGTCTACAAAGTGTCCGACACCAGGATCCATGAAGATGTGGCGCTGAAAGTCCTCAAACCTGAGGTGGCTTCAAACAAGGATACCATCACTCGATTCGGGAATGAATTGAAGTATGCCCGCAAAATTACTCACAAGAATGTCTGCCGCATGCACGACATCAATGAAGCGGCCGGAATCCATTTTATCACCATGGAGTATGTGGAAGGAGAAACTCTCAAGAGTGTGATCACAAGGATGGGCACACTCAAACTGGGAAATATGTTGAGTTTTGCACTGCAGGTGACAGATGGGCTGACTGAAGCTCACAGTCTGGGGATTGTGCACAGGGATCTCAAACCCCAAAATATTATGATCGATAAAGAGGGCAATGCAAAGATCATGGACTTCGGGATCGCACGGTCCGAGGAGGGTAGGGGACTGACCGCAGAAGGGATGGTCATTGGAACACCGGAGTACATGAGTCCGGAGCAAGTGGAGGGAAAAACGGCCGACCAGCGCTCGGATATATATGCACTCGGAGTGATTTTTTACGAAATGGTGACCGGGAAGGTTCCTTTTTCTGGAGAATCAGCTTTCAGCGTGGCGCTGAAGCATAAAAGTGAAAAGCCGAAAGATCCGAGGCAGGACAATCCGAAGCTTCCTGAAGGGATGGCCCGGGCTATCCTCCGGTGCATGGAAAAGGACAGAAATAAAAGGTACCAGAGTGCCGAAGAGCTGCTGGCTGTGTTGATGGCAGTAGAGGAGATGCTCCCTGAGAAAGAGACGGTAGTGCAGAAGATCGTGCCGAGAATGGCTGCTGCTAGAGTCAAGAAATTCAGTCTCAGAAAGGTTCTCGTTCCTGCTTTAGCTGCGGCTGTGGTCGTTGTGACCGGTATTATCACATGGCGCCTTATGACTCCAACTCAAGCAGTCATTCCTTCATTGTCGGATAGGTACAGAGTTGTTGTCATTCCTTTCAAGAACATTTCCGGAGATCAGCAATTAGATTTTTATAGGAGTACTCTTTCGAGTTTATTCACGACAGACCTGATGCAGTCCAAATATATCTCTGTTGTGGATGAAAGTCAGGTTTATAGTGTTCTCAGTAGAATGAAGCTCGATGATGTTGTGGAATTAACTCAAGATAACTTAAAAGATATTGCTGCGGAGACAGTCGCTACACACATCCTTAATGGAAGCTTCATAAAACTTGGGGATCAATATAGGATTACGACTTTTCTTCAAGACGCCAGGACTTTTGAATCTATTGCTTCGGAAAGTGCAGATGGAATCGATGATGAAGACCTTTTTGCTATAGTGGATGAATTATCCAAAAAAATTAAGTTTCAATTTGACCTCACAGAAGAACAAATCGCCAATGATTTGGATAATAGTATTGCTGATGTCCGATCTAATAGTCCTCGCGCCATCTATTTTTTTACAGAGGCCCAAAAGGCTTTGAATAAGAGGGATTTTTCTAACGCCATTGAACAATTGGAAAATGCAATTTCTCTAGATAAGGATTTTGCTATGGCTTTTCGTTTACTTAGCGGAGTATATAACCGACTTGCACTTGAAGTTGATTTTGACAATGATGATTTCTGGGCTAATGTTACCAAATACAGAAAAGAAGCCCTAGAAGCTGCTCTGCGCAGACCTCCTACAGAAAGAGATCGTCTTTACATCCTAGCTTCGAATCAAAAACATGAACAACAATTTCATACTTTGCACGAATTAGTGGAGCTGTATCCTGATGATGAGAACGGAAATTTGATGCTTGGTACTAAATACCTTCAACAACAAGAGTATGAATTGGCAAGGAAGTATCTTGAGCCTCTTGTCCGTAATAATTCGAATAACCAGCTTGTCTATTCATCGCTCGCAACTGTTTCTATGGAGCAGGGTTTGTTTGAAAAAGCAAAAAATATTATTGGGCTCAGTCTTGAGAAATTTCCAGACAATCCCGCGAATATTAACGCCATGGTAAAAGTCTATATAATGGAGCGCGATTTTGACAATGCCATTGCCTGGTCCGAGAAAGGATATGAACTAGATCCAAATGAATTCACTGATTTTGGAGTTATTGGGCATACATACTTCTTTTCAGAAGATTTTCCCCGTGCTGAGGAAGAATATCGTAAACAACTGGACAGTGACTCAGGGATGAGAAATATTGACGGGACTCTTAATCTGATCGATGTGTATAAAACGCAAGGTCGATTTGAGGAAATTTTTAACCAAGCTGAAGTAGTTCTGCAAAAACAAGTTGGATCAGATATTACGTATAAAGTATACAAAGAGTTGGTATATGCAAATATCGTTAAAGGCAACTTTGAGGAGGCTTTAAGACAGTGTGAACAGTTGCGTTATCCCTATCCTCATTTGCGTCTTTTTTCCCTCGGAGATCTCTATTCCAAAATGCAGCTGTGGAAGAAAGTCGAGGAGGTAGTTGCAGAACTTGAAAAATCTTTTGAGGAAAGAATGCAAAATCATCTCAGCAGGGATTTTCCTGAACACATTAAAAATTCTGTGCCAGTCGGGACAGAGCGTATAAAAAGATATTCTCTGAGACTACAGGGTTTGATCGAGATCTGGGGGGGAAACTATGACCGTGCTATCGATCTCCTTAACCATGCTAAATCCTTGTTTCGAAATCTTCATGATCGAGATATTGTCTATATGATAAATCCTTTAGCGTCAGCTTATTTTGAGAAGGGAGATTGGGAGAGAGCCAGGGAAGAATATGAATCGATTGGGATAATGACCTATGGCCGGAAAAACTATGGCGATATTTATACTAAGAGTTTTTATATGTTGGGAAAAGTCTATGAACAGTTAGGGAAAAAAAGGGACGCCAGAAAAAACTACGAGCGGTTCCTTGAACTCTGGAAAAACGCCGATCCCGGCCTCCCAGAAGTTGATGATGCAAAGGCAAGGCTGGCTGGATTGAAGTAATATTCCAGATATTTGAACTAGATACCGTTTTTATAAAAAATGAAATGATATTTTCCATAAATTATTACCGGCTTTTTTGGCCAAAGCAGTACAGTGTTTTTACGGTTCTCAGGTAGATTCTCCCATCAGCAATTGCTGGTGTGGCGTAACAATGCTCATTAAGGCTGCTCTGTGCCAAAATGTTGAGGCTTCCATCCGGCTTAATCACAGTGACAACCCCGCGTAAGCTGATGATGAAGACTTTGTCATCGGCCGCAACCAGTGAGCTGAAGAAGTGGGACCCGGCCCGATTGAGGCGGCCCTGGGCTAAAACTTCGCCATTTTCCGGTTTGAAAGTGGTGACAAAGCCACCATCATTGATCATGTAGAGAATGTTCTTGTAGAGCAGCGGAGAGGGAAGCTGAGGCACCGAGCGGCGGTAATGCCAGATTAAGTTATTTGCGCTCATGTCTCCCTGCCCACCCAGGCGGATGGCGAGCATTCCGTTCAAACTGGCCATGGCGGCCTGGAAAAAGCCCCAGTCTTCGGAATCGAGGGCTCCATCAAGTTCACGGTCCATAAAACTGAAGAATCCATAGGGTTCAACATCAGGGAGTTCTTCCTTTTTAAGCTGGCCGTCTTTGTCTTTGTCATATAGGGTCAAAGCCTGCTTAAATGTGGGGATTTCGACCTGGTTATCCGGCTGGTTAAGGTGGGAAGCGTATCCGTTGATATATAAAACACCCTTTTGAATGACCGGAATAGACTTCATTTCAAATGCCAGTCCGCCGACCCACCAGATTTTTTTGCCTGTCTCTGCCGAGTAGGAAGTGAGCAAAAAGGATCCGGGAACCAAGATCTGTGTGCCCTGCTCTTCCGGATTATAGATTATGGGAGTGGAATGTCCGCTGATAGCTTCCGGTCTTTCTGTCTTCCACGCCTCTTTGCCCGTGTTTTTGTTGACGGCAATGATAAAGGAATTAGTCTGCTGGTCACAGACAAGAATGATTTTTTTGTCAACCAGAATTGGAGATGCGCCCATTCCATATGTGTTGTCAAAAGGTCCCAGGGGAAGTCGCCAGAGTTCTTTTCCAGCCATATCATATGCAAGGAGACCGAAGTCCGGGAAAAAGACATAAACATTTTTGCCATCTGTCACCGGCGATGGTGAAGCCGGATTGTTGTAGTTGTCGAGTTTTTCCTTTCGCGGCCTTGGGGC
>JAUWSR010000106.1 GCA_030609975.1 Acidobacteriota bacterium
ACTGAGGACCGTGTGCACCCGCAGGTCGGTTTCGGCCGCCCCGGTTGGCTCCAGATCGAAAAGTACTGCCTGGGTATGATCACCGGATGGGGTTCTCATATGAATGATATCGCCCAATGGGGCAACGGCAGTGAGCTCACTGGCCCTGTGGAGATCGAAGCCACGGCTGAATTCCCGGATCGTGGCCTTTTTGATGTGCACACCACCTTTCGATCTGTAGGGAAATATGCCAATGGTGTGTCTTTGATCCAGGAAACCGGCGATCCCGCCGGGGTCCGCTTCGAAGGGGACCGTGGTTTTGTGTTTGTAAAACGGGGGGCAATAGAGCCCTCTGACCGTGATCTTCTGCGTGAAGAGGCAGGTGAGGATGAAGTCCAACTTCACCGCAGTTCGAACCACATGAAGAATTTCCTGGAATGCATGCGCAGCCGCCAAGATCCGATCGCTCCGGTCGAAGTGGCACATCGTTCCACCAGCGTCTGCATTCTAACCCATATCGCTATGAAACTGGGCCGTAAGTTGAGATGGGATCCGCAGGCTGAGCGGTTTCTTAATGATGACGAGGCCAACCGCTGGTTGGATTATCCCCACCGGAAACCCTGGACGTTGTGAGCATGAGAAGTCGACTGAAGTCACAGTATGGGCCAATCGTCTTTCTGGTCCTAACCTTCTGCCTGGGCCATATGAGTGTCGGGGGGATCCACCCTGACGCGCCATCCATCGAGCTGAAACGGGATAAACAAAAAGGGTGCTTGAGCGTGATCATCGAAGGACGTACGGCCCTGGTCTATCGATACGTCGACTGGCTCGATCTTCCCCATTATTGGCCCTTAAATAGCCCTTCCGGAAAGAACATGCTGGTACAGCAGACCGATCCCTATCCTCATCACCGCTCCTTCTGGTTTGCCGACACCGTCCGTTTGGAGCATGGCCGGGAGGTCAGCACCTACAACGCGCTATATTCCGGGCAAAAAATCGGGACAAATGCCAAAACCGGGGAGGCTATTTTTGGGCCGCCTTTTAAAGATCACGTCCGTCACAGATCCTTCAGCCGGCTGCAGAGTGAGGAGGGCAAAGCCGAGATCGTGAGCCGATTGATATGGGAGATGGACGGGACAACTCCGCTCTTAGACGAAGAGAGAGCCCTGTTGGTATTTGCCCTGGGTGGCGGCGAGTATCTGCTTGATCTGACATTTGTCCTGACCGCAACTTACGGTGATGTCGAATTTGTCAGTGACGATGTCCACTATGCCTGGCCTTATCTTAGGATGCAAACCCGTTTCAGCGGAGAGAAGGGAGGAATCCTCACTTCCGATACCGGTCAAACAGGACAAGAGGATACCAATATGTTGTTTGCCCGTTGGATCGATTATTCCAACATTGTGGAGGGTATCAGCGAAGGATTGGCCGTTTTTCAGTGGCCGGACGAACAGGGCCACCGCTGGTTGACGCGGGAATACGGCTGTTTCGGCCCACGACGGCCGGATGTCCGGAGTGGCAAGCCCTTTGTCCTGAAACAGGGAGAGTCTCTGTCCCAACGTGTGGGGGTACTGGTCCATAAGGGCGATGTGAAAGACGGCCGGGTCGCCCAACGCTACCAAGACTATATCGCCGGCAAATGGCAAAAATGAAACGACGAGACTTCCTGGGTGTTTCCTGCTTGGCTGCTTTCGGGATGGGACTAAATCGAACGGCTTCCCTTGGTGATTACCGTATTGCCGGTACAGAGGATCTGAATCCAGCCTGCCAAGAACGCTCTCAGGTCAAGATCGAGCGGATCGAGCTTTTTCCCTTGAGATACCCCATGACCGGATATTTCAAATTCTTCACCGGTCCCCATGGATCAGCCGGCCGGGCGGCTGTCATCATTAAGATCACAGCCGACGATGGCAGCATAGGTTGGGGCCAATCGCTGCCGATCGCCAAGTGGAGCTATGAGACCCTTGAGACGACGGCTGTGGTATTACAGGAGTATTTTATCCCGGTGTTAATCGGACGGGATCCCACAGATATAAAGGGAGCTCACCTCGAGATGGATAAAGCGGTGGCCCCGGGATTTTCTACCGGGATGCCCATCAGCCGTGCCGGGATCGATCTGGCTCTGCATGATCTGACCGGTAAATTGTTGAATAAATCTTTGGCCCAGATGTGGAACCGGCCGACGGGAGATCCTATCCCCCTAAGCTGGACGGTCAATGTGCAGGACGTCGGGGATGTAGAGGGGCTTATGGAGGAGGGGAAAAAGCGCGGCTACTGCCATTTCAACATCAAGGTGGCACCGGATCCGGTTTTTGACGTAGCCTTGGCCCGAGAGGTTCGGAGATTGGCGCCTGAGGCCTTTTTATGGGCCGATGCTAACGGTGGTTATGAACCCGACACCGCTCTGCAAGCCGCTCCCCGTTTGGCGGATGTGGGAGTGGATGTATTGGAAGCCCCTCTCCGCCCCAATCGTATCAGCGGCTACCAAGCTCTCAAAAAACAGGGCGCCCTCCCCATCCTGATGGATGAGGGTGTTGTCACACCGACCGATCTGGAGGAGTTCATCAAGTTGGGTATGCTCGATGGAGTGGCCATGAAACCTGCCCGCTGTGGAGGACTGATCTCCAATCGGCGGCAGATCGAGATGTGTTTGAAGAAAAATCTCATCTGGTTGGGGAGCGGCCTGACCGACCCGGATATCTCTATGGCCGCCACCCTGAGTTTGTACTGTACTTACGCCTTAACAAAACCTGCAGCGCTCAATGGCCCGCAGTTCCTTACGGCGGATGTTCTGAAAAAACCTCTGCGTATCGAGCAGGGAACCGCCTATCCCCCCTCAGGACCTGGCTTGGGGATCGAGGTGGATGAGGACAAGGTTCTTGACCTGATGCAGCGCAGCGGCGGAGAAAAATTGCTGAAATGAAGTGGGCGCGCGGAAAATACCCATGAAAAATATTCGCTTTTTTATCCTCTTTTTCCTCATATTCGGAATATTCGCAGCCGGCTGTTTTGCCCAGTTAGAGATGATCGAGGATTCCGAAAAGGGAGTCCTTTCCATAAAAGATGGTACAACCATGGTCCTGAGCTATCGCTTTGGCGACCAACTCCCCAACGGAATCGCTTCAGAGCAGATCAGAGCATGTTATATCCATCCTTTATATGCGCTGGATGGACGAGTGCTTACAGCGGATTTCCCCAAAGACCATCCTCACCACCATGGCGTGTTTTGGACTTGGCCGGTCGTGAAGACACGCGGCCGGGATACACAGACTTGGCATCCGGTATCTCCCTCGCTGCGCCAATACTTTGTACGCTGGCTAAAGCGGGAAGTGCAGGACAACCTGGCCGTGTTGTGTGTCGAAAGCGTCTGGAAACTGGATGAGCGAGAAGTCGTTGCCCGAGAAATCGTCACCCTGCAGGTCCATCCCGTGGACGGTCCGGGCCGTGCTCTCGATGTGGAGATCAAACTGCAGGCCGTCGGCGGTCCCCTGATGCTGGCAGGCGCCCCGGACCAGGATAAAGGCTACGGCGGGCTTTGCCTGCGTGGGGCCGACGTGCTCACCGGGGCCCATTTAACAACAAATGAAGGTAAGTTGGAGAAAGATTCAACCGATGTACCCTTCCGCTGGGCCGATGTGTCTACGCCTGAGGTAGGAGTGGCGATCTTTGTCTCTCCCCAGCATCCCGCCTTTCCCCCCACCTGGCTTATCCGCAACAGCTATGCCGGCATTCTTAATGTCTCCTGGCCCGGGCTCAAGTCTAAAACTTTAGAAGCAAATGAAGCGGTGACACTCACTTACAGGATCTATGTGCATCGTGGGGATGTTTCCCAAGGCCGTGTTCACCAAGCCTATCGACGCTATCTCTCTGAATTCAACCGGTAATCTCCCCTTACCTATTTCAATCCAAGTTCACGGCCTAAAATCCTGGTGACGAAACCTTCCCCAAATTTCTCTCCCTCAACCAATTCGCGGATGCGTTCGAAAGTTTCAGCCTTGTATCCAGCATTCTCGGCGGCTTTCATGGTGTAATCATAGGCCTCCTGAACGTCCCACCCGGTGATCTCGTAGCCATAGCCCTCCGCCAGCCACCGCAGTGCCGCCACACCGGCCTCAACGGCGAACCGCGGTTCGGTCTCAGCCATGTCCCGGGCAGCCCGGGTGAGGGTCTTGGGATCGCAGGGGGTGCGATTGGCCAGTTCAACAGCCTCGTCATAGAGCCCCACCGACTTAGCCGCGGCGAACCACTTGCCCTCGTCGCCCGGTGTGCTGACAACAAGATCTTGCAATATATCCACAGGCTTTATATTCGGATATTTTTTGACAATGGCGCGAAACGTCGCCAGGTTGGTGGTTTTCAGATTGGCCTCGATGGCATAGCGGTTGTAGGATTCCTCCGACATGCCGCTTGAAAGCAGGATTTCTTCACAGGCTTTACTGATAATAAAATCCGGTTCGTTCATTCCACGGGAATCCTCGGCAAAACGGAGTGCTTCGGCCTTTTTGTCCATGGCCATAAGGGCCTTTACACCCCATTTCCGCTCAGGTCAGAACTTGTAAGGCGCGAGTTTAAGCAGAGCCATGATCTCATTATTTCGGCCGGCCTTGAGAAGTGCACTCAGGCAGGCTGCAGTCCCTAAGAAATAGCCTCGCAATTCCGGGTCCGGGCCCCATGCCATCCGCACCCTATCAATAAACTCGTCTGCCCAGTGCGAGGCGCGTTCGGGAGTGACACACAGCGTGCCCCAAAAATCAGGGAGCAGTTCGATGTAGGGGATATCATCGTTTTCCACTGCTTGCCAGAGACGTTCCAGCCAGAAATCCCGCTGCTTGTCATCCCCCGGCGCCCCGGCGATAACCTGCACCAGCACGTCGATGGCATTGTTGACGGCAGAGCCGATTGCGCCCGATGAGCTGTCCACCTGCTCTAGGGCAGGCGAAACCTTTTCGAAAAACAGCACGGCTCCCTCGGCGCCCAGGATGGGGTTCTTGCGGGCCGCCTTCTTGATTTCCGAAACCGCTTCCTTGATGCGTTTGATCGCCGGTTGCGAGCGCCACCCAAAGGCATGCCGCCTGAAACGGGCGCGAAAGATCCATTTATGTTTGGTGTCGGAAGACATGGTTGTCAGTACCGGGTGAGTCAGATTTCCTGTGTAAACCCCTTTTTCCATTTAAACATATTTCCCTACACGATCTGCAAAAATGATCATCAATTGTGAGTATATCATAGCCCTCGCCCTGTGTCGCATTGTCCATTTTCTTGCTGCCTCCTCCACAGCCAGGTAGACGAGTTTGATCAAGACTTGCTCATTCGGGAAGCTGGATTTATTCTTAGACACTTTCTTTATCTGCTTTTCCAGAAATTCCTCCAGTGCGGCAGATCCTTATTGAAGAGGACACCAGAGACTGTCAAAAATGACTTGCAATATTTTAGACTAACCATCATCCTTGATTTTCCTTGTAAATATGAATATACTCTTCAAATATGAGAGGAATAATCCCTAGAAATCTCGCTGTCGAAATCAACAAACGGCTGCAACACAATCCGGTTGTTGCGATTTTGGGGCCTCGCCAGTGTGGTAAAACCACCTTGGCCGGACAAATTATCAAACCATTAAAAAATTCAGTCTATCTAGATCTGGAGAACCCAGCCGATTTGGCAAAACTGGATGATCCCCTGGCATTTTTCAGCTTACATAAAGATGACCTGGTATGTCTGGACGAGATACAACGAGCCCCGGAGCTGTTTAAAACACTTCGAAGCATTGTGGATGAACGCGGCAGAAACAGTCAGTTTCTGATTCTTGGCTCTGCAGGACGCGACTTGATTCATCAGAGCTCGGAATCTCTTGCCGGACGAATTGCCTATCTTGACTTGACTCCTTTTCTACTCAATGAGATTGGACCAGTATCGCTGGGTAACTTTCAGCGCCTCTGGTTAAGGGGCGGCTTCCCCCGAAGTTATCTTGCAACTGATGATAATAACAGTTTTCAATGGCGGAAAGACTTCATCCGTACATTCCTTGAACGGGATATCGGGATGCTCGGATTTCGCATGCCGCCGGCAAGGCTCGGCAGACTTTGGAAAATGTGCGCGCATATTCACGGATCTATGCTGAATGCATCAAAACTCGCAGATTCCCTGGGTGTAAGTTCTCATACTATACGATCATATGTGGATCTTCTGGAACATACGTTCATGATTCGTGTCCTTATGCCTGATTCCCCAAATTTAAAAAAGAGACTGGTGAAGTCGCCGAAGATCTATATCCGTGACAGCGGTATTCTCCAGGCGCTACTCGACATCCGTACCCATGACGATCTGCTCTCTCACCCGGTTATAGGTGCTTCTTTTGAAGGGTTTGCGATGGAGAATATTCTAGCGTCTGCAAGAAGCTACGAACCTTCTTTCTACAGAACCGGAGCAGGAGCTGAGATCGATCTCGTATTGAGAAGAGGCCGACAAGTGTTGGCCTTCGAACTAAAGTCGTCAACGATTCCAAGCGTTACTAAAGGTTTCTGGAACGCGTTGGAGGACTTATCTCCCGACGATGTATATGTGGTGGCGCCGGTAAAAGAGGCCTATCCGATAAAGCATGGGGTTATGGTTACGCCACTTCATGATATTGTCTCCAGATTGAACAATGATTATTAATCGAGTATTTGAAAATATGAGGATTTCGTTTTTGGGCTTGCATCAAATCCATCACAATTTTCCCTAATGACCTCCTGAACAAAGATTATCACGTCCAGAACAACAAGCGCAACGACTCAAAATCACCTGGATTCTACCAAAACCTTCAGACCAATGGATTCAACATTTGAGTTGTTAGAATCCATGCATTCCATTCCCCAATCTCAACGCTGGTGCTAGTGATAAGAAGAAGCCTACCAATTAATACACATCCTGCTATATAGTAATTGTTGTGCCCGAAAGATAAGACTTGTCATTGTATCCCATATGTGGTACATTAATGTTGAACGATGGAGGTGGTATCATGAGCAAGACAGCAATGGTTCGAGCCAGATTGGAACCCGATTTAAAAGACAACGCAGAGACCGTCTTCCACCGGCTGGGTCTGAATGCAACGCAAGCTATTACGATGTTCTACAAGCAGGTTGAGCTTCGTGACGGACTTCCCTTTGATGTCGTCGTTCCGACCGCGACCACAAAGCGAACCTTCGAAGCCTCGGAGGTTGGACGCGACCTGGTCGTCTGTGAGGACGCTGACGACATGTTCCGAAAGCTCGGGATCTGATGTATACTCCGGTCTACACGAAGCAGTTCCAGCAGGACACCAAGCGCTGCGTGCGTCGTGGCAAGAATCTGGAAAAGTTCAAGATTCTTGCCCGAACGTTGCTTTCCGGAAAACCGCTTGATGCGATCCACCGAGATCACAAGCTCTCGGGGAACTTGATCGGTAGACGTGACTGCCATATTGAATCCGATTGGGTACTGATATACCGAATCGAAGGTGATCAACTCATCTTCGAACGAATGGGAACTCACTCGGACCTGTTCAAGAAATGATACTCTTTTCCTTCCTATGTAGATATGATATGTTAAATTTTTATAGGGAGATTTTGCATGACATCTTCACAGGCCTTTAATCGCTCCATGAGGATTTTTATTCCGTTTATTCTTATGCTGGCAATTCTTTTGCTTCCTCATATGGAGGCGGCCGCTCAAACCAGGACCGAGTCGACCGATTCAGCTCTACGGCTTAAGTGGTTCCAAGAGCATATGGCTATGAAGGGAACATCTATCTTTAAGGATCTTAAATGGCGCAGCCTCGGACCGGACATTATCAGCGGGCGCTGCACCGACATCGCTGTCCCCAGAGGCGAAAAGCATATAATCTATGTGGGTTCAGCCTCCGGTGGGCTCTGGAAAACGGTTAACTCGGGAATCACCTGGGAACCGATCATGGAGGATTTCCCAACTGGTTCGATCGGAGATATCGCAGTGGCCCCCACGAATCCGGATATCGTGTGGGTCGGGACCGGAGAGGCCAATATTTTTCGCTCATCCGTGGCGGGAATAGGGATCTACAAGTCGACTGATGCGGGAAAAACCTGGCAGCACATGGGCCTTGCCGACACTTATACAATCGGCAGAATCGTCATCCACCCTACGAATCCGGATATTGTCTATGTCGCAGCATCCGGTCATGAATGGACCTATAATAAAGAACGCGGTGTTTTCAAGACAACGGATGGAGGGGCAACCTGGGAAAAAATCTTCTTCATCTCAGAGAAGATTGGGGCCTGGGACCTGGTCATGGATCCTGAGAATACCACGACCCTCTATGTTTCCATGTGGAACAGGATCCGCAGAGCCTGGAGCGATCCGGTACCCAGCCCGGGAGATGGAATCTTCAAGACCACAGACAGCGGTCAAAACTGGGAGCAGCTCACTCAGGGATTGCCCGACATGAAGCTGACAGGAAGAATCGGTATCGATATCTCAAGAAGCAATCCCAGCGTACTCTATGCCTTTATCGACAACCACAATCCCGGCCGGCTTCCCAGAAAGGGAGAGCGGGATCCTTACGGGAGGCTAAGGACAGGGCGCGTACTCATCGGTTCCGAAGTCTACAGATCGGCAGACAAAGGGGAGACCTGGAAAAAAGTAAGCCCCAATATGGACGGATGGGGAGGAACATACGGCTGGGTTTTCGGACAGATCAGGGTGGATCCCAACCATGAAGACACTATCTATATCATGGCTCTGGGCCTGTCCAAGTCGACCGATGGTGGAAAATCCTATCAAACGCTCAGCTATCCCGAGCTGCACGGCGACCATCACGGCCTTTGGATATGCCCTGATGATTCCGACTACCTGATTAATGCCAATGACGGCGGTGTAAATATTTCCTATGACGGCGGGGAGACCTGGCGGGATTTTCACAGGAATATGAACCTGGTTCAATTCTACAACGTTTCCTATGACATGGAGAAACCGTTCAACGTGTACGGCTCCGTTCAGGACCATCCGACTTTTCGGGTTAATATCAGCCATGGGCTGCCCAGAAAGAGGGGGGAACAGCGCCTGATCACTCGCTGGGAGGTCGCCCCGGGCGGAGAGGAAACCTATGTTGCCATTGATCCTGCAAATCCCCATATCATTTATTCTGCTTCCAAATCGCAAACAGACAGGCTCAGCCGCTCCGAGTATAAGCCCGGGCTCAATGGCAAGTGGATCCGCACTAAAACCAATCCCAAAGCCAAAGAGGGCGAACCCCGGCTGCGGACCAAGTGGCTGGTCCCGATCATCATTTCTCCTCATAATCACAAGGTTGTATATTACGGCATGCAATATTTGTTTAGGTCTGAAGACATGGGCGAGACCTGGGAAAGGATCAGCCCTGATATGTCCTATCAAGATCCTGACATGGTAGGTGAGAATCAATATGCTATCCCCCATCAATGCCTAACGACCATCTCGGAATCGCCCCTTCAATATGGCTTCATCTATACCGGGACCGACGATGGTAAGGTCCATGTCACAAAGAATGGGGGGAAAGACTGGACGGACATCTCCGGAGGGCTTCCCTACAATAAAACCGTCTCGAGAATCACCGCCTCAAAATATAATAAAGAAACAGTCTATTTGACGCTGAACGGCCGCAAGGACGATGATTTCACCGACTATATCTATAAGTCCACAGACTGCGGAGAGACTTGGGTGGACATCTCCGGGAACATCCCCGGAGGACCGGTTAACGTGATACGGGAAGATCCCACAGACAAAGATATTCTCTATCTGGGAACAGACCTCGGGGTCTATGTAACCATTGACAGCGGAAACATATGGCATGTTCTGGCCAACGGCCTCCCCACCTGCTATGTCTGGGATCTGATCGTCCATCCCCGTGACATGACCCTGGTCATCGCGACACATGGGAGGGGTATGTATGTGATCGATGACATCACCCCGATTCAGAAGCAGGAAAACTCGCCTGAATAATTTAAGGCAGAAGAGCAGGCTCAAATCCATCACAATTTTCCCCAATGGATTCTACCAAAACCTTCAGATCAATGGATTCAACATAGACTCGGTCCCCTCTCCTCGGCTGCCAGCAGGAGTTCCTACACATGAAAGACAATGCCCGTCCTATCTATCATCCAACTGTCTAGAATATGAAAGCGCATGTGTTTTGCAACTAGCTGGCGTTTTTATTGGTCATAGAGTTAAGAAGGCGATTGTCGGAAAGAGTTCAAGGGGCAATACTTTATACTGGAAAAAGTGAGATAGCATACAGGGGATAATTATACAAATTGTTATCTTTTTTAAAATTCATTAAGGTTGCTCTTGATAAAAAATGTGAAAATTATCAATATATTCATCAAAAAAATGTGATTTATATGCAAATAAATATGCAAATAATGTGAAATAATTACTCTATTACATCCAATAATCGTGAAAAAATCAAAAATATAATCCTTAGTGCTGGATATTCCTGGAATCTGTGGCGTTCACTTGTTCTGGTCTTCCTTAGGGATTTGTTTCAGGGCTTGTGCGCACTCCGTTTGACACTTCCGCAGCCAGTCTTTGAGTTCGTCCAGGCGGATATAGGCATCCCTACCCGGTTTCTGGTCGGCTCGATCGAGCATGCTGTAGAGATAACCGGTCTGATCGATAAGCTTAGGAGTTTGGTATCGACCTTTGGACGTTGCTATTTCCGCTCGGACCTTGTCCAGTTGGATTTTCAGTTTTTTGGC
>JAUWSR010000194.1 GCA_030609975.1 Acidobacteriota bacterium
GACTGAAGAGTGCCCTGTCTTCCCAAACTCCTCGGCATATACTTGGGCCACGCGGTCCACCAGCATATCACCGCTGGGCTGGTATTTTGCGTACAGTGAGTTGGTGTAATAGCGGAGCTGGTAGGGCATCAAACTGGAAATCCCCATGTAGTCGAATTTTATTTTATTACGTAAGGACCAACCTCCAACTCCCAATAGACTCAGGATCAGAAACAGGGTGATCCCCGGGGCATAGAATTTTAAGAATTTGCGCGACTTGGACAGGGGAAAAAACACCACCAAGGTGACCATGGGCAGGAATAACCAGAGCAGAAGATAGGTGGCTCGCGTATAGATCAACAGGACCATCAAGATCCCGGCCAACGCTGCCCAAGAATGCTTCCCCTGAAATAACCGCAGATACAGGGCAACCACACCCAGCAGCAGTGTTAACGCTAGTGTTTCCGTCATCAACTGGATTTCGAATCCCACCACAAAAAAATTAAAATTGTAGAAAGCGCCCATGATAAAGGCCAACCCACGGCTTGCTGTCAGAAAACGGGTGATATCATAGATGAAGCCGACGTTCAGCAGGCCCAAAACAAACAACTGCACGAAAACAATGGTCCTGAGATAATCCGAGCTGGTGGAAAAAAGGTCATTGAGACTCAGAACAGCTTCGATAAAACCTGGGTAACCGGGAGTCCGGACCATATCCAGTTCCGAGAGGAACAGAAATGTGACCGAATCTGTATGCACGATGGGATGCATGACCTTGAAGATATAGAGACGAATCCCCAAGGCCAAAAACAAGAGCAGCAGCAAAGGCCAGGAGCGAGAGAGACAGGAAAGTGATTTGTTTTTGCTCATGATTTAGCTCAAAACCCGCCAATTGCCATCCTGATAAAAAATGATCCCGCGTTTTTTTTCAGTCCCCGCAACAAAAAACTCGATAATGAGGTACTTGGGAGATCTCCCCTTCCCTTCGCCCAGCCGGTACTCCTTGAAGCGTCCCTGAGAAAATATCACCTCTAGTCCGACCGGCTGACTCAACACTCCCTTGCAGTAGGCGGTATCGGAATAGGGTTTCCAGCGGTTGCTGCTGCGGTCAAAAACATCCACACGGCAGACGTTATTCCAGAACACCAAACGATAGTCCACACGCGTGGTGCGGGACAATGTCTCCACCTGAACCAAGCGCAGAGCCACGTTGCGAACGGTTCGGTTCAGGCGGTATTCCTGAAGACGTAGGAGATAAGCCGTTGCCAATAGCAGCACCACCAGGGAGATGCCCAGTAACGGCCGCAGCTTGATTTTTACCTGCATTGAAAGGTATATTACCATTTAGTTTTTTGGCTTTCAACGGCACCGTGAAAACAAGGCTCAGACATGAAAATTCTTTTGATTGAACCTCCCTTTTCCCGCTTTATGGGTTTTTACCGTTATTTTTTCCCATTCAGCCTTTGCTCGCTGTCCGCATATATCAAAAAGAGCGGACATGATATCCTCATCTATGATGCCGATCACGCGGATAAACCCGTGAACATGAACTCCACCGATATGCTCAACGTCTACCACCACTATCTAGAGGGCATTCAAGACTCCGAGCATTCCCTATGGAAGGAAACGCGAAAAGTCATGCAGGATTTTCAGCCGGATGTCATCGGAATCACCTTCATGTCGACCAAACTGGGAGCCGTGCAGAATCTGGTGAATATCGCCAAAGAGCTGTTTCCTCAGGTCCCGGTCGTGCTGGGAGGAGCCCATCCCTCCGTGCTATATGAGGCATCTCTCCAGCAGATCCCGGCAGACTTTGTTGTGATGGGAGAAGGTGAAGAAACCTTTGCCGAGCTCCTTCAATTCCTTCAGGCCGGGAAGACCGACTACAGCCTTATCCGCGGCCTGGCCTTTCGAGGCTCCAACGGGAAGGTGATGACAACCTCCCCCCGGCCGCTTATCACCGATCTGAATTCTCTCCCTTTTCCGGACCGCGAATACCTTGACCGGGGGGACAGCTACCGACCGGATGACATGAGCATGATCATGACCAGCCGCGGCTGTCCCTACAACTGCACATTCTGTTCCAGTCTCTGGGAGCGCCGCACCCGCTATCGCTCTATCCCCGACATTGTTTCCGAGATCGAGTACATCCGGGATCGCTTCCAAACCAACAATATTTATTTCAAGGACGACACCTTTACCCTCAACCGCAAGCGCGTCTTTGCCTTCTGTAACAGCCTTGAGGAAAAAGGATTTAAGATCAATTGGGAGTGCCTGACCCGAATCGAACTCGTAGACGAAGAGCTTATCCGACGTATGCAAGAAACCGGCATGTTCAATCTCAAGATCGGGATCGAAACCGGAAGCCAAAGGCTTCTCAAAGTATCCAACAAAAACCTCAGCCTGGCGGATATCAAACGTGGAGCCGAGATCCTCAACCGTTTGGGACAAAAATGGTCGGCCTTCTTCATGTTGGGCTTTCCCGATGAAACCGAGGAGGAGATCGAGATGACCCGGCAGCTGATCAGGGAGATCCAGCCCACCTATGTTTCAATGAGTGTACTGGCGCCTTATCCCGGGTGTGAGATCTACAGCGATCTGGTGGAAAAGGGAGTGATCAACGAGAATACGGATTGGAATCTGTACGATCCTTTCAGCCTGTATGCCAACTCCAGTCTTGTGTTCGCCAAGGATCGATTCATCGAGATAACCCGAAAAACCATGGCCTTAGTGGACGAATACAATTTGAAATCGAAAAATAATATCCCTTCACGCACATAACCTGACTATTTACGAGCTGAGATTGCCGTAGATGCGAGGCGACCTCCCTCCCACCCGGGTATTATGGAGAGCTCGCCCGGAGGGAAGATAATGTCGATAAAAGTCGAAAATTACATCGGAATCGATTGGATAAGAATTCTCCCCCTTATCATTACGGAAAGAATCTGCTATCATTTTCTTTAATATTAGTTTCGACATTGGAATAGTTCAGGTTTGAGGTCGCTATGCATATGCCAAACAATGGAAAACGAATTTTAGTCACGGGCGGAGCCGGTTACATCGGCAGCATCCTGGTCACCCGACTGCTGGATGCAGGATACAAGGTCATCATCCTGGACAAACTGATGTTCGGAGTAGATCCGCTCAAGCATTTTCTGAAAAATCCCAATCCCAACCTGGCCGTCATTGTAGGGGATATCCAGATCGAAGATGATGTGAACCGCGCAGTGGAAAATGCCGACGCTGTCATCCATCTGGCTGCCATCGTGGGAGATCCCGCTTGCGCCGCAGACAGCGAGCTGGCTGTAAACGTCAACTTCAACGCTACGGTCCGCTTAGCCGACATCTGCAAGAAACACAAGATCCGCCGCTTTGTCTTTGCCTCCACCTGCAGTGTCTATGGAATGGGAAAAACCGGGATCTTGACTGAGGACGCTGAAGTCAATCCCGTCTCCCTCTATGCAGAAACGCGGCTGTATGGGGAGAGGGGCATCCTTTCTCTAGCAGACAGAAATTTCAGCCCTACTCTGCTGAGGCTGGGGACACTCTTCGGCCTCTCGCCCCGCATGCGTTTCGATATCATTATCAACTACCTGACACAAAAAGCCGTACGGGAAAAAAAGATCTCGATCTTCGGGGGCGACCAATGGCGGCCGCTGCTGCATGTGGCGGATGCCGCGCGGGCTTTCCAGGTTGCCATGGAGGGTCCTCTGGAAAAAGTCGAGAACCAGATCTTCAACGTGGGCCTGGCCAACCTTCAGATCAAAGAGATCGGGCAGATCATCAAACAGAACATCCCGGAGGCCGAAGTTCATGTCCTGGATAAATTCGAGGACAAACGCAGCTACAACGTATCTTTTGAGAAGATAGAAACGATCCTGCAGTACAAAGCGGAAAACGCCATCGAGGTTGGAATCAAAGAGATTGCGGATGCCTTGAAAGACGGCGTTATAACCGATCCAACGGACAAGATCTATTACAACCATTACGCTTGTTAGAATGAGAAAGACATACCTGAAATTTTCCATTCCCTCTATCACTCAGGCCGAGATCCAGGAAGTGGTCAAGACCCTCAAGAGCGGCTGGCTGACCACCGGCAAAAAAGCTCAATTGTTCGAGGAAAAGATAGCCCATTATGTGGGGGCCGAACACGGCGTTTCTCTAGCCTCGGGCACAGCGGCGCGTTTCCTGTCCCTCATCGTTGAAGGTGTGCAAGCCGGAGACGAGGTTATCACCACTCCCTTCACTTTCATATCCACCGCCAATGTCATCCATCATCTGGGGGCGGTCCCGGTCCTTGCCGACATCGACCCGGAAACCTGGAATATCGATCCTGAGTGTATCGCGGCAGCAGTCACCTCAAAAACCCGGGCTGTGATCCCTGTGCACTATTCCGGCCAACCCTGCGACATGAAAAATATCAAAACCTTAGCACGGAAGCACAAACTGCGGGTGATCGAGGATGCCGCCCATGCACTGGGCGCGGAATATTACGGAAAAAAGATCGGAGGTCTGGGAAACCTCACCTGCTTCAGCTTCTTCCCAACCAAGAATATCACCACAGGGGAAGGAGGAGTGGTCACGCTGAATGATGAGCGCAAGGCCAAGCGGCTCAGGCGTCTGCGTCTGCACGGCATGAGCAAGGACGGTTGGAAACGCTATGCCCAAGAAGGCTCCTGGTATTACGAAGTGCACGAGGCCGGCTACAAATACAACCTTTCCGACATCAACGCCGCCCTGGGCATCGTTCAGATGGATAAACTCGAGTCTTTCAACCGCAGACGCACCCGTCTGGCAGAGCGTTATGCACAAAAACTGGCTCGCATCTCAGGGATCAAAACCCTTACCCTGCGGCCCAAAATTAAAAGCTCCTGGCACATCTTTCCTGTCACCGTGGAGGCCGAAACCTTTGGGATCGACCGCAACCGTCTGGTCAAGGAACTCTGGGAACGAAATATCGGCACCAGCGTACATTTTATCCCCCTGCACCTGCAGCCGTTCTACCAGAAGACCTACGGATACAAAAAGGGGGATTTTCCTGTAGCGGAAAAAGTCTTTTCCGGGGTGGTCTCCCTGCCACTCTTCCCCAAGATGACCCTGAAGGATGTTGACGATGTGATCTCCGCCATCCAAGACATCCAAGAAAGTATCCCCAAATGAGGACTTTTTACGGATTTAACATGAGGATAAATTTTTCACCCCCAATTTCACCCCATACGATGATTGACCAAATTCCAGAGAATCGTGACAATATACCCAAGGTAGGGAAAAATGAAAGTTAAACGAATTGCCACCTTGGTGCTCCTAACCCTGTGTCTGCTCGCACCGGGGATTCTACAGGCTCAAGGCCAGATCAACCTCTCCAAGACCAACAAGATGTCCGAACTGCCCTTTATCATCATCCGGCCCAATGGCCAGATCATGGTCGTCTGGACGGAAGGCGGACACTTCAACTCAGGCGGGGCGGTCCACATGCGGACCTGGACTCAATCCGGCGGCTGGACTCCACTGCAGCAGGTGGCTGAAGCCACTTCGGCCTTTCCCCAGCTTTCACTCGACTCCGCCGGCAATGTCCACATGGCCTACTGGGAAGGCAACTCCTCATATAATCGGGATATCTACTACCGCAAATACGCCGGAGGCAATTGGTCAGCCAAACAGCTGGTCTTTGATTCCTGGGCATACAACTCCTCTTGGCAGCGCATCAACGTCGAGGGCAACCGCATCTTCATCCTCTGGTGCCACAATTACGCCAAACCCACTCCACAGGACGTGGTCCTGATCGAGAAGAGCGACGGATCCGGCTTCCCCGGAGGCTATGTCAACGTATCGCGGACGAATAAATCCACCTCCATCCATCCCTTCCTCAAGGTTAAAGGCGGCAATGTCTACGCAGCCTGGATGGACGACAATCACGGTTATGCCAATTGGAATATCTACTATGCTGAACGCAAAGGCGGTGCCTGGAGCAGCCCCAAGCGGGTAAACCCAAGTAGTAACCAATACTGCCCTGCTGTGGAAGTCGACAACCAGGGCAATGTCCATCTTATCTATTCAGGCCGCGGCGGCCCTATCTATTACCAGAAAAAAACGGGCAGCAGCTGGTCAAGCCCTAAGATCATTTCCACGGCCGGCACTTCGATCACGACCTTCAATTTCATGAAATTTTCCGGCGGTGTGCTGCATGCGCTCTGGAGAGAACGAGACGGGCAGGGCAACTATATCTATTACTGCCAAGGCACGGTCAATGGTGACTGGTCCATTCCGATCAAGGTTTCCCATGGAGGTTCTTCGGAATACCCAGGTCTGGATGTCGACAAACAGGGCCGCGTGCATGTGGTCTACAGCGACATCGGCGTGGGCGGTGAACGGGATATCTTTTATGTGACTACAGACCAGGTCACAAGTTATCCGGTCGCCATGTTCGATGCGGCTCCCAAGCAAGGTCAGGCTCCCCTCCAGGTCACCTTCGATGCCCAGCCTTCATACGATCCCGACGGCGACATCGTGTCCTACAGGTGGAATTTTGGAGACGGAGCCAACGGCGAGGGTGTCCGGGTCGCTCACACCTACAGTAAAAACGGCAGCTATACCGCTACTCTGACCGTGACGGACGATGAGAAACAGAGCTCCAATGCATCCATCACCATCACCGTGGGCATACCACCTGTGGCTCGGCTGCACGCCAATCCCACATCCGGGAATTCACCGCTCATTGTCCATTTTGACGGCTCAGATTCCTATGACGCAGACGGGATCATCACCGCCTATAAATGGGACTTCGGGGATGGAACCAACGGCACGGGCCAAACAATAAGCCATACCTATACCAACCTGGCGACACGCCTGGCCACTTTGACAGTTCGCGATAACGAAGGACTGGAAGCCTCTGTCTCGGTTGAGATCAACATCTCTACCGGGCCCATCGCTCGCTTTGCCGCCAATCCCAAGAAGGGAGTCGCTCCCCTGAAAGTGTCGTTTAATGCCAGCAACTCTAGACCCTCAGATAAAAGCAACGGCAGCGTCGTCAAATATGAATGGAACTTTGGAGACGGCAGCAACGGCGAAGGCAAAAGCCCCTCGCACACCTACCGAAAAACCGGGATATTCACAGCCATCCTCAAGATCACGGACAACAAGGGAGAGGTTGAATCCACCACCAAAGAGATCGTAGTCTACTCTAAGCCGACTGCCAAATTTTCGCTTTCTCCCACTACCGGCATCGCTCCACTCAGGGTAAACTTCAACGCCTCAGCCTCCAGCGATCCGGACGGCCGGATCATCGCCTACAAGTGGACCTTTGGCGACGGCAGCACCGGCACCGGCAAGACCATCTCCCACACCTACGATAAAGGTGGAACCATCACCATCTGGCTGACGGTAAC
>JAUWSR010000275.1 GCA_030609975.1 Acidobacteriota bacterium
ATTTTCCTGAGAGATTTATGGGGAAAGAGGTGTTGATCTCCAGGGCCGAAAAGATCCAGGTTGCACCCGAGGACGATCTGAGGGCCTTCACCATAGAGGCTGAAGAAAATTGTGTCTTAAGCCTTATGGACAGCAGAGGCCGGGCCAATCATGCAGGATACACAGTATTCATTACACTCTCGCACAGATCTTCCAGTCAGCGTTTTACTGTAAAGATTACGCCAAGGATCGACCCAAGCTGGCGGCGGGAACCAGTCATACAGGTATCGCAATTAGGCTATCACCCCAAGCAAAGAAAGCAAGCGGTTCTCGAACTGGATCCAAGGACAACACGCACAGACAAGATGATACTTTCCCGCCTCGCTGAAGACGGAAAAAAAGTGATCGATAAAGAAACACCCCCTGAAAAGTGGGGAGAATTGTTTGATTTCACATATCACACCTTTGATTTCACAGAGATTACTGAACCGGGCCAATACTTCCTCCAATACAAGGACCAGGAAGCCGGCCCTTTCCTCATTCACCCAAATGTCTATAAAGAGGCCTGGCACCCGACCATGGACGTGTTCTTTCCCGTTCAGATGTGTCACGTTGAGGTTCGGCAGGGAGAACAGGTCTGGCACGGCGCCTGCCATCTAGACGATGGGATCCAGGCCCCCCCGAATACAGAACACTTCGATAGCTACAGACAGAAGGCAGAAACTGAAACGCCCTTCGGGGCTAACGAACATATCCCGGGACTCGACTGGGGAGGATGGCATGATGCCGCCGATTATGACCTCCCTTTCGGGAGTATCGCGTGGACTGTCCTCTGGATGGCTCTCGCTCATGAAGAGTTTGAGGTTCAAAGAGACAAAACCACAATCAATAGAGATCAAAGGAGGGTGGACATCTTCCGGCCGGATAGAAAGGATGATTTGCTTCAGCAAATCGCCTTCGGTATGGAATTTCTGCTGGCGCTTTACAGGTCGACAGGCCATGTCTCTCCAGGGATCATCGAGAACAAAATCCAAGACTATATTGTCGTGGGAGATCCTGTGAACGTCACGGATGGACTGATTTATGACCAGGCGCTCAAAACAGAGGAGAAAAGAGATGGACGATCGGGAAAATTCGACGACCGATGGGTGTTCACGAACAGGAACACGGGCGGACAATACCAGTTCGCTCAGGTGGCAGCCAGCGCTTCCCGTGTTCTTCAGGGATTCAATGATGGTCTCGCTGCAGAGTGTCTTCAAGCTGCTGAAGACGTATGGGTGTATGAGCAATCCCATGATCCCGTTCATTATGAAGTTTGCTACCAACCCCAGGAAGACGAACACCACTCCTTGGAGCTTGCCGCTGCTGCGGAGCTTTACCTCACCACAGGCAAGGCTGCATACAAAAACAGGCTTCTCTCGCTTGCCTCATCCGTGAGGAACATGTCTGCTCTCGATTTTTGGCAGATTTCAGGCCATACTCTTGTCAGGGCACTGGCAAAAGTCGAGGATTCGACATATAAAACGATCATCACTGCAAAGCTGGAGGAAGTCAAAGAGCACATGGAAAAAGAATTCTCAAAGAGCCCCTACAGAGTCTATTTTGACTTCAAGATCTGGGGGAACAACTGGGATGTTCTGATCCTCGGCGCAAACTCCTATTTCTTCATCAAACATTTTCCTGACATTTTTGATGACGAATGCCTTTATTCCGCACTGAATTATAACTTCGGACACCATCCTGCATCCAATCACTCCTATGTCTCAGGAGTCGGCATAAATTCCGCCACTGTCGGGTATGGTTTCAACCGGTCAGAGTGGACATATATCCCAGGAGGCGTTGTTTCCGGCGCGTCTTTCATCAGGCCCAAATTTATCGAATACCGCTCGAACGCCTGGGACTGGTACGAAACCGAGTATGTGATATGGGGTTCAGCGGCTTATGTGTTTAACGTATTGGCCGCCGATTATCTTTTAAACCAAGAAAAAGACTGAGCCTCACCGAACTGTCCCGGAGAATGAGAATACTTTCCCAGGAAAAATAGCTCTTCCGCACGCTCTCAGATCTGCACAATTATCTGTTCTTCCTATCTCTGATTCAGTTGTATAAAATCTATCAGCAAGTAACGCAGTATGGACTATGATGAACGCTCAAATTGGATGAAAGAGGTCACATTTTCTTCGAAAAATGGCGGTAAAGTAAGATAGTCAGAAAGAAGGAAAGAAGGAGTACCACCAGAGGTAAAATAATACCCACCATCGTTAATCTCCTTTATCCTTGTGTTTTTTCTTGTATGAATAATATGCCAGAAGAAGGCCAAGAAAAGAGAAAAAATACGCGATCGACATACCTATAACTGCAGCAAAACCTTGGTCCATTTATTCCTCCCACCTGGCAATTTTTTCTAAATCCTCCAGGTATTTTTTCTGTTTCGTTTCGTAATCTTCTGAGATCGCCTTCAGCTTTGGATCGATAATTTTAATCATGACGATTAGCAGGATTATACTCGCGCCCACCATGACCCACCCGTACCACAGGAGTAGCAAGGAAAAAGCTACACCGAGGGCTAACAAGACATAGATCAGAGGAGAGATGATGAAAGTGATATAGTCTTCCTTCGTCCATCTATCCGCCTGTTCCGGCGTCCATTTTGTTTTTATCCAGCCCATTTTAATTCCCTCCTCTGCTGCGGTGGTCTTCAAGCTTGAGTAATCCTCTGCGCTCAGCTTCTTCGGCAACCGGCTTCCACCACCCCAACGGACGGGACATCACATAATATTTGACGAGACGGTCCATATCTTCGGGTTTTGTCAGAAATGTTATTGGGATATAAATCACCGCACCCAAAACCATCATACACCAGAATTGAAGATAATCCGGGAGTACGGGAATGACCTTGAACTCCGGAAGAACCCAGACAATAAGCCAGCTGAAACCGAGATTGGCAATCCATGAAGATAAGTATCCCCAGGCATTAAAACGCCACCAGATGACCTGGAGTATGTTTGGAAGCCATATCCCCGCAGCCATGATCCAGAGGGCAAAGATGAGCCACTGAGTGATCTCCTGCATCATCAAACCATAGACAAAAGAACCGAGGAGAATTATGAGTGTGGTGATTCTTCCCACCCAGACTAACTCTTTATCGCTCGCCTTAGGCTTAAAATAGTGGTGGTAGAGATCCCGGGTCGCATAGGAGGCCCCCAGGTTCAGATGAGTGGAAATCGTGGAAAGGTGAATGGCCACAATTGCTGCAAAGAAAAAGCCCACCAGTCCGACAGGCAAAAATTCAAATCCCAGACGATACCAGGCCATTTCGTACTCGGCGGTTGATTGAATCCGAGGGTACAGTGAAAAAAAGGCAAGAATGGCAACGGTCCAAAGTGAGTTCCTGACAATGATCAAAGCGGAACCCGCCCAAATGCTATAGCTGGAATCTCGAACCGTTTTGGCGGATTGAATGCGCTGTGCCTCGGGATACCAATCGATGGCCGTTCCCATGCCGAAACCGCCGATAACAGCTATGACCATCATGGTCAGAAACCAGGCCAAAGGAAAATCACCGGAAGTCACTCCTGAGAAAGCAAAAGGATTCAATCGCCAGCTTTCTCCTAAAGTGTCGAGTTTTGCCATGATTCCGCTAGGCCCGCCGGCAGCCACTATCCCCCAAAGAGAAACGATAATGATGACTGAAAATGCGATCACTCCTTGCTGGAAGTCCGCCATGACAACACCCCAGTATCCGGCTGCCAGGACATATATGGCACATAAAGAGGAAAAAAGTATCAATCCTATCCATTCGGGCCAGCCGAATAGGTATCCACAGAGTTTCCCCATGGCAATTCCAACCCAGCCAAGCACAAACATGTTCATGAAGACCTGCCAACCGGCAATCCATCCTCTCAAGAGTTCCGCCCCCAACCCTGAATAACGAAGTGTCTGCCATTCGGCCTGAGTATAAGCTAGAGAACGTCGAAAGATGCGGGTTGAGGCAAAAGCGGAGATGGCACACCAGGCCGAGAAAAATGTGTACCAGATGCCGCGCATTCCATACTTGTAGATGACACCGCTGATCCACATCGGAGTGTCTGTGGCAGAGTGGGTGGCATAGACAGAGGCTGCAGGCAACCACCAAGGTAGTCCTCGACCGGCTAGAAAAAAATCCGACAGCGACCTCTTTCCAAGTCTGTAGAAAAGCACCCCACAGAACACCATGAGAACAATGAAAGCAACCAGCCAAAACCAGTCTAAGAAGGCGAAATTGACCATGCGCAACCTCGTTCAGAATAACATTCCGGTCAAGTATCTTACACCAATTGCCAAAGGGAATAAACATCTCCTCTCACAAACAGTATACTGCTAGACACGATAGTCATAAGGATGCCATAATAAAGGACTCATGAGAAACATTAGAGTCTGCTTTATCCTCATTTTTTTGCTTGTTTTTTTTCTGTTATGCACGACAATCATAAAAAAGGGTGAAAGACCGTTTTCTCCGAGTCCTCCTGCTCCCTTGAAAGTTAATCAGGTTCCGTTGTTCGTGATCTTCGGTTTTGATGACAACGGAATATCAGGCTTAGACAATCCAAGAGAATCAGGAGGAGTCAAGTTCATCACCGATGTTTTTGCATCTCGATACAATCCTACGGGCTTGGGGAACAAAAGAACCTACGATGGAAAACAGACCCACTTCTCCATGTACTGCACTACTCGATATATCGCCGGCACGGAGATCGAGAATCCTGTCTTGGTAAAAAGAGCGTGGAAGGGAGCGATTCTCGAAGGAAATGAGATCGGAATCCATACACATCTGCATCCGCATGGAAGTCGGTTTAGTGCCGAGGAGTGGGAGCTGGAAATTCAGACGTGTATAGATTGGTTGATAAAGCCTTATGATCCCCAAGAATCTTTGGATGAACCTGATCCTACCAAGGGAATCGGCATAGACCGCTCAAATATATACGGCTTCCGCGCACCTTATTTGGAGTATAACGATTACGCCCTACAAGCTGTCTTCGACAAAGGCCTCCTGTACGATACCAGTATCGAGGAAGGATTTCAGGACGATCAGGGTGGAAAAAATTATTTCTGGCCTTACAGGCTGTA
>JAUWSR010000118.1 GCA_030609975.1 Acidobacteriota bacterium
CATTGCGTTTAACACAATATTTTTAAATACTATCTCTGCTCTCAATTAGCCAACCTTTTCCCAGGAGCGAGATGTGTTTAATAATATAAAATGCAGTATACAGATTATAGGAAAAACTTGACAATATCAATCAAAATGAATAATCTCTTTTAGTGTATGGATGTGCTAATATCCAAAAGCACAAGAACTGCTTGCGCCGAAAAGAATTGGAACGATGCGTCGTTAACATAGGAAAGGGTATTATTAGTGTTTAATAGCTCTGCGGACTCTTTGGAAAACCTAATAAAACCTATCATTCAATTTGTTAATAGAATTGGTACAGTTATTCTCCTCTTAATGGTTCTTCTTCTGGGGATCAATGTCCTTCTTCGTTACATAATAAAAAAGCCTATAAAGGGAACTGTGGAGCTCGAGGAGTTCCTGCTCGTTATCCTTGTTTTCTTTGGGATTGCTTATACAGCTATAAAGAAGCGTCATATCAAGGTGGATTTGGTATTGAAAAGGCTTCCTGAATCCGCTCAATCTGTCATCACAAGCGTAACCTCAGCCTTAAGCATTGGATTGTGTGTCGTGATGACCTGGCAGATCGTTGTATACGCCCAAATCCGGTGGGCCAATGGAGCCAAAAGTATCATTCTGGATCTCCCACTTTTCCCGTTCATCTTTGTCGCCGCCTTCGGAAGTGCTCTGCTTGGCTTAGCCATGTTGGTCGAATTCCTACGGTCTTTGGCCAAAGTGAGTCAAAATCGAAAGTGGCTTTCCTTAGGATTATATTTCGGATTGATTTTGATTTTATTCATCTCGTTAGTCTTCCTGCATCCCCCCCCGGAAGCAATGGCTTTTATTGCATTTGGATTCTTGATTTTTTTCCTGGCCCTCGGGATGCATATCCTCTTTGTCATGTTACTTTTGGGATTTTTGGGTAACAGCTATCTCCACGGGTTTAAGGCTGGTCTGTATCATATTGGGACCGCACCTTATGAGACAATTGCCGAGTACAGTTTATGTGTTGTTGCCTTTTTTGTGCTAATGGGATTTATTGCCTCTAAGGCGGGAATAAGCCGGGATCTTTACTCGACCTCCTACCATTGGCTTGGACAACTCCCGGGTGGTTTGGCCATGGCGACGGTTTTAGGGTGTGCAGGGTTTGGATCTATCTGCGGTGATAGCTTTGCCACTTCCGCTGTCATGGGGACTGCAGCCCTGCCTGAGATGAAAAGATATCACTACAACCCAAAACTCGCGACTGGCTCTGTCGCAGCAGGCGGAACTCTCGGGACGTTGATCCCCCCTAGCATTGCCATGATCTTTTACTGTATTATCACCGGCCAATCCATAAACGAACTCTTCATAGCCGGTATCCTTCCCGGAATACTCTTGACTTCCATGTTCATGTTTGTCATTTTCGGACAGGTTCGTTTGAATCCACAATTGGCCCCGCCAGGCCCAAAAAGAAGATTTAAGGAAAAAATAGTATCTCTCAAGGGGACCTGGGCTATGTTACTGCTTTTTGTACTTGTCATCGGAGGCATTTACGGCGGTTTCTTCACTCCCAATGAGGCAGGGGCTGTCGGTGCGTGCGGTGCCTTGCTCATCGGGTTGGCCAAGCGGGAAATCAACATGAGGAAACTGAATGAAGCTCTTGTTGAAACGGGCCAGACGGTGGCCATGCTGCTCATAATCCTGGTGGGTGCGATCATGCTGGGCTACTTTCTTGCAGCTAGCAAAGCTCCCCTAGTGATCTCAAACTTTGTCGTCGACTTGTCTGTAAACCGTTATTTGAGCCTGTCATTGATTTTGCTTGTCTACACTTTCCTCGGTTGTGTGATGAACATTGTTCCGGCTATGATCATTACTCTCCCTATTTTCTACCCGACAATAATCGGCCTGGGATTTGACCCGATTTGGTTTGGTGTTATCATGGTGATCATAATCAACATGGGAATGATTACACCGCCCATCGGGATGAATGTGTTTGTTATAAAGGGTGTCGCCAAAGATATTCCGCTGGAAACGATATTTAAGGGTATCCTGCCGTTTCTCGTAGCCATGATATTTTGTTTAATTATCTTAACCATTTTTCCCCAAATTGTGTTATTTTTACCAAGTTTGATGAAATAAAAATAAGAAAGGAGACGAAAATGACCATTGCTTATGGAAACCTACCGCCGCTCCGGTATTACGATCCAAGAAGAGCTTTTCCTGGCTATACTCTGTTTGCCCCTATGGGGGGGAACACAGTTTGGTTGATTGACATGGAAGGTCGTATCGCTCACCGGTGGGATGTGGACTATCCCCCAGGTTGTCACGGAAGACTTTTACCCAACGGTAATCTGCTATACGCCGGGAAAAAAGAAGACTCTCCCATTCCTGATTTCGGAGGCTCAGCGAGCATGATGCTCGAATTTGATTGGAACGGCAACGTGGTCTGGACCTATGAGGCTGACTACTTGAGTCATGATTTTGATCGGATGGATAACGGAAACACGCTGGTAATTAAATGGGCACCTATGCCAAAAGAGGCTGCTGAAAAGGTCAAAGGCGGCGTTCTTGGCACTGAGAGGGAAGGAGTCATGTGGACTGATGTCCTTCATGAGGTTAATCCAGAAGGGAATGTTGTTTGGGAATGGCTAGCTTATGAGCATTTCAATCCCGAGATTGATGTCATCTGTCCTCTTTGCCCTCGGGATAGGTGGGGACAGGCTAATGCTTGTCATGTCATGCCCGATGGAAATATCCTGGTCAGCTATGCATTTATGAGCATGATCGAGATCGTCGATAAAAAGTCGGGCGATATCCTTTGGCGCTGGGGAATGGGCCATGAGCTTGGCTTCCAGCATAATCCGACCGTACTGGATAATGGCAATATCCTGGTTTTTGACAACGGAAGGCACCGGCAACTTGCCCCTGATTATTCTCGTGTCATCGAAATCAATCCAAAGACGAATGAGATCGAATGGGAGTATATGGCAAATCCGCCGACGGATTTTTATGCTTCGTTTATCGGTGGCGCACAGCGATTACCCAATGGAAATACCCTGATCTGCGAGGGACCAAGGGGCCGATTCTTCGAAGTCACGTCGGACTATGATATCGTATGGGAATACGTCAATCCTTTTTATAACGAGTTCGGGCGATTCGGACATTCGAATATGTCATTCCGGGCATACCGTTACGGGTTGGACTATCCCGGATTGAAGGGGACCGGCCTCGATGACATCAACTTGCTCTATGCCTTCAAGGCCGGGCCATCCGCGGCTCCAGAGTTCAAGTCAGCGACTCGGCAAATGCAGAAAGCCCCGAGTGCTGGAGGAAAAACAGAAAAAAAGGCGGAATTGAAGAAAAAGATGCATGAACGGCTTGGAAAGCTGGGGTATTGATGGCGAGGCGAGCCGCTTGGGGTATTCCGCCCCGGGGAAGAGACCACGCGGTTTCGAACGGAGTTTAAAACAAAGAGGAGGGATTCGTTGAAGAATGTGGTTTTGTTGACCATTGATGCGCTGCGGAAAGACCGACTCGGATGCTACGGAAACAGGCGAGGCCTCACGCCTTTTATCGATTCTCTGCAGAACAAAAGTATTCTTTTTACCAAAGGGCAGGCGTGCGGGCCTTATACTCAGGCCTCTTTTCCGGGGATACTCACATCTTCGTATTACCTGGATTACGGACATGACGAAGAGCTTTCTCTGGAGAAAACATTGATTTCTGAGCCCCTCCAGGAAGCAGGAGTCACAACAGCAGCCTTTCACTCCAATCTTTACCTGAGCGATCTGGTGGGGTGGAACCGAAGCTGGGATGTGTTTTACGATTCCATGGAAGATGACGTTGATCCGCAAATCCCTTATATCAGAGGCCCGGAAATGATCCGAAAGATCGACAACTGGTTATCCTCTTATGTGATAACAGAATCCAAGCCTTTCTTTGCCTGGCTTCACTTTATGGATGTCCATGAGCCCTATATGCCGGACAGAAAATATGTGGAGCTTGTGGACCCCTCTTTGTCTCTCACCCAGGATGAGATGTTCAGCCTGTTCGAAAACACTCTTTTGAAGAGAGATGTTTCTGATGAGTCAAAGGTCGCGCTCCTGAGCAGGCTTTATGACATTCACGTTCGTGAAGTCGATATGTACGTTGAGGAATTTTTTCGCATTCTTGAGAGGTTAGACATTCTTAAAGAGTCAATCGTCATTCTCACCAGCGATCATGGGGATGAATTCAACGAACACGGCGGATTATCCCACGATGACAAGATGTATTCTGAGCTCATTGATATCCCTCTTCTTGTCTTTAATCCGGACATGAACAATGGGGAAGTCTGTGATACATTGGTGAGCAACATTGACATTCCTCCGACTATTTTGCGGCTGTTCAGCTTGGAACCTGAAGATCGCTTTCAAGGCCATTCTCTTCTTCCTCTTGAGACCTATCCCGAAAAAGAATGTTATGGAGAAGCTCTGTTCCATGAGGCTGGCAAGGGAGAGGATATCAACAGGGATGTCTATTTCTGCCGTGAGAAAAATATTAAAATTGTTTACAGGGCTAGCCTTGATGTGTGGGAAATGTATGATCTCGAAAAGGATCCGAGAGAGCTGGAGAATATCGTCGACACGTCACACAAAGCCGAAAGGCTAAAAAACAAACTCAAGCCAAGGGTCAGGAGATGGCTTTTAAAAGATGAAATAAGGAGAATGTGATGACAAAAAATGAGGAAATAGCAACGAAATGCACCGAGCTCGTTAAAAAATCAAAAGAGGTTATCCGAGAGTCCTTCGAGCGTTTTGCGTTAGATGATATGGCAATCACGTGGACTGGGGGGAAGGACAGCACAACTACTCTGTGGATTATCCGGCAAGTCTGCCAGGAGGATGGCATCAAGATCCCCAAAGTTATGACCATAGATGAGGGAGATGCTTTTCCCGAGATTCACGATTTTCTTAACAAGTGGGCCGAGGAATGGAAATTGGATCTCGAATGGTGCATCAATCAAGATGTCATCGATGCTGCTGCCAAGAATCCCGACTCAGTCGTTACGGTTAAAGATTTGAATAAGCGGAACCAGGCTGAAATCAAGCGTATCGGCTACGACCATAATGTCTTTCCCTTTGAGGCTGAATCTTATGTGGGGAACCATCTGATGAAGACGGTCGTGTTCAATGAGTACATCGATAGGCACGCTGTGAAAGGCATTTTCCAGGGTCTCCGTCGAGACGAGCAGTCGGCTCGGAAGCAGGACGAATATTTTGAGTGTCGCAAGGCAGAGCATTTGATTCCGGAGCACACGCGAATAAAGCCGATCCTCCATTTCACCGAGAGGGATATCTGGGATAATATGATGTTCAACAAGATTCCTTACTGTGTTCTGTATGAGAAAGGCTACCGCTCGTTGGGAGCGGCCAGTTCAAGCCAGATCGCCCAGGAAGGCGTTCCTGCCTGGGAGCAGGATTTGGAGCACACCAAAGAGAGAGCGGGCAGAAGACAGGATAAGGAGAAAATGATGAAGAGACTTCGAAAGTTGGGCTATATGTAGCAAAATTGTCTTTTCGTAATCTTGTCCGGATTGGGCTCAGGAAAAAGAGTCCGCTTTTCTGGAGCAAGCCTCTGGTGCAGAAATAAGGCTTGCAGGCCATAGAATAATAAGGAAGGAGGGCTGTATGCTACCAGGTGAAAAGAAATACCCGCATATTTTTAGCCCGATAAAGATTGGGAAACTCTGGGCCAAGAACAGAATCAAGTATGCTTCGACCGAGACGAATTTCAACTATAGCGATGGCTTTGTCTCTGAAAAAGAGCTGGCCTACATCGAGGTCCATGCCCGGGGTGGTTCGGGCATTGTGACCACGCAGGGCGCCTACACGGATCCGAGAAGTGAAGGCCAGGGGTATGTCGGCATGATGGGGATCTGGAATGACAAATTCATCCCCGGCCTGAAGAAGATGGCTGACATCATCCATCAGGGAGATGCCTTAGCCTGCCTGCAGCTGATGCACTGCGGCCGGGTCGGGGGGATCAATTTAGATTATACTGTTGGCCCGTCTGTCATTCCACAGCGGTTGCGCCGGTTCAGGCCACCCCGGAAGATGAGCATCCCTGAAGTCGAAGAGTGCATTCAGGAGCACATCGATGGTGCCCGAAGAGCCGTTGAAGCGGGGTACGACATCATCGAGATTTCCGGCATCGTTGGATACCTCCTCTCGAATTTCATCTCATCCTACACAAACTGGCGGAGTGACGAGTACGGCGGCGATATCCACGGACGATGCACCATCGTTCGCAAGATCATCGAAGGGATGCGCAAAGAAATCGGCTCTGACAAAGCGATTGGGATCCGTCTCTGCGGCTGGGAGATGCTGGATGACCGGGGAGGGAGCACGGAAGAAGAGAGCATGGAGTCACTCCGGATTGCCGAAAAAGCGGGCTGTGACTACTTGAGTGTGACTGTCGGCTGGCAAGAATCCTTGGGCTCTGTTATTTCCAGAGATATCCCCATGGGCAAGTGGCTCTATGTGGCCGAACGAACGAAGAAAGAATTGAAGATTCCTATCAGCATGGCCTACCGGCTCTTCGTGCCGGAGATTTCGGAGAAGGCCATCGCCGAAGGAAAACTGGATATCTGGGAGATGTGCCGGCCTCAGATTGCCGATCCCGCTCTGCCAAACAAGATCATGTGGGATGTGCAGGAGGATATCATTCCCTGTATAGCCTGTCAGGTCTGCTTGGCCCGTCTCTTCCGGGATGCGCCGGTGACTTGCACGGTGAGGCCATCCTGCAGCCATGAGGGCGAGCGGGAATGGGGCTACTACGGCTTTCCCCAGACAGACATAAAGCGAAAGATCATCGTGGCCGGAGCCGGCATTGCCGGTCTCCAAGCAGCAAAGATCGCAGCAGAAAAAGGACATGATGTGACAGTCTACGAGAAGACGGAAAATGTCGGCGGTCAGTGGTACTATGCCTCTCGGAATCCCTGGGGTGAAGATTCGGACAAATACTGGGACGACGAGGAATTCATGCGCTGGGTCAATCATATAAAGGCTCAGTGCGATAAATTCGGAGCTAAATTCATCTTCAACACACCCGTAACCAAAGAGCTTCTGACTGAGGAAAAGCCAGACTCCGTCGTTATAGCTACTGGAGCTGTTCCTGAAGTGCCGGATATACCCGGTGCCGATAAACCGTACGTGGTGAGCATGTTCGATGTTTTTACAGGTAAGATCGATCCGGGGAAAAATGTGGTCATTATCGGCGGATCAGGAGCAGCCATATCCCTGACATTGTATATCATCGATAAATTTGAGAAGCTGGGAATCGAAGAGCCCAATATCGTCATGATCGACCCTGCCCCGCGTTTTGGCTGGGATGTGAATCCCTCCTACATCTGGCGCTACAGGTTGAGGCTCAAACAGGCCAAAGTGCAGCAGTTGACCTTCGGCCAGGTGAAAGAGATCAAAGATGACGGTGTGATAGCGGATTGGACGATTGTGGATAGAAAGAAGAAAGAGAAAATTCCGTTCAAGGACCAGACTATTCCTGCCGACACAGTAATCCTTGCCCAACTCGTGCCCAACAAGGAATTGGGTTATGGCGCTATCAAGGGCGATGTGTCCAAAATCGGCGATTGTGTCTGGATACGGCGCGGTATCGATGCCATCCAGGATGGTTATCGCCTGGGAATGAGATTTTAACCTGGACTATTCACGAGTCGAGGTTGCTGCAAAGGCAAGGAAGTGGCCCACGAAGCTGTAGTGAACTACCGCAAGTGGGCTACAACGAAGACTTTGTAGTGAGATCGGCTCGCCTGAAAGGTAAAAAATGTCGATTATGAATAGAAAGCACATTGAAAACGGAAATCTCCAGGTAATTTACTGGAAGAATAATGTAAATGATTGATATTGCTTTTGTTGAACTAAGTATCGACATTTTTTTATGAATAGTTCAGGCTAGAAGAGGAGAGAACAATGATACACAATAAAATTGCGAGCGCAAAACCTCAGATACCAGGAACGAAGATGAGTGTCTATCCCCATTCGGGATCGAGCCATCTGGGCATATACCCATGGATCGATGCCTATAGATGCACGGGATGTGGAGCGTGTGCCAAGGCCTGCCCGCCTGACATCATCGGCTTCCACAAAGGAAAGGCGGCCATTATTCTCGATCTCTGCCAGCAGTGTGGCGAATGCTTCGAAGCTTGCCCTGTGGAGGGAGCCATTCTGTTTAAGCTCCCGCCAGGTGGACCTGAGTCGGGTAACACGCTATACGTATCAAAGATTTAATTGATCTGAACAGACTTAATTGACCTGAATTATCCAGGCTAAATCGAAAATATCAAGGAAAGGAGGAAATTGAATGCCAGAGCAAGTTAAAACAAATTTTTTGGACCATATTTGCATCGCGGTCAACGATGTCAAGAAAGCCGAGAAGGACTACATCGATGCCTTTGGTTGGGAAGTGGCCTACCGCTACGTGGATGAACCGGAGAAGATCCGGGTCAGCGGCTTTATGGTCGGGCCGACGGCCATCGAGGTCATGGAAGATATGGATGGGACCGGTGAAGTGGCCAAGTTTATCCAGAAGCGCGGTGAGGGCGTCATGCTCATCAGCTACAACGTGGACAATTGCGGGGAAGCGCTCGATAAACTGAAAGCCAACAACGTGAAGCTCATCGACCAAGAGCCAAGACTCTTCGCCGAATACAACAGGAACTTTGCTTTTATCCATCCCGCACCCATGCATGGCATCCTGACAGAGATCATCGACGGGAGTTACGAAAAGTAAGGTCCATCCTGTTTGGACTTTGATAAAGAATTTAGCCCTAGTAAATAAGAGGAGCAGCCATGAAAGTCCGTGTCATCAATCAGTCTGAAGTGCACGATCTCCTTCCGATGAGTGAGTGCATCGAAGTGATGTCCGAAACCCTGCAAAGTTTGGCGAGAGGCGATGCTGTTCAGCCTTTGCGATCGGCCATGAGGCTTCCTGATATAACCGGAGTCTTGGGTATGATGCCGGCCTTTCTTGGGAAGCCAAGAGCCATGGGTGTCAAGGTTATCAGCGTCTTTCCGGGAAATATCGGAACTGAATTCGAGTCGCACCAGGGCGCTGTGTTACTTTTTGACACCGAACACGGTCAGTTGCTGGCCGTCATCGATGCGAATGAAATCACAGCTGTCAGAACAGCCGCGGTTTCTGGCGTGGCCACTCGACTTCTGGCAAACAAAGATGCATCTGACCTTGCTCTCCTGGGATCCGGTACACAGGCTTGCAGTCATCTGGAAGCCATGCGTCTGGTCCGCAACATACACCGAGTAAGAGTCTGGAGTCTGCCACTTGAACATGCCCAAGAATTTGCGGCACAAGAATCTGAACGACATGGTATTACAGTCGAGTCCATGAAAACGGCCCAAGCTGCTGTGGATGGTGCCGATATCATATGCACAGTCACTTCGGCAAAGGAACCAGTACTCTTCGGCGAATGGATCTCGGCCGGGGCACACATCAATGCTGTGGGTTCATCCAATCCTTTTGCCCGTGAGTTGGATACAGCCGCAGTAGTCAAATCACACTTGTTTGTCGACAGACGAGAGTCTGTGCTGAATGAAGCCGGAGACTTTCTGTTTCCCAAGAAAGAAGGGGCCGTGGGTGATGACCACATTTTGGGCGAAATCGGAGATATCCTGTTGGGCAAGATACAGGGAAGACAGACCGAAGAAGAGATCACGCTGTTCGAGTGCCTCGGACTTTCAGTTGAGGATGTGGCCTCGGCACATCATGTTTATCGAAAGGCTCTTGAGAATAAGGTCGGGACTTCGGTCGATTTGATTGGAGGGCGTCATGGTCAGTCTTGAACCCATACTCATCGATGAGGTCTACGCGGCGAGAGAAAGGATCTCGGGTACAATCCTACGTACACCGCTGATTCGGTTGAACGTCAATAACCTGCCGACAGAGATTTATCTCAAGCTGGAAAACCTACAGCCTGTCGGAAGTTTCAAGGTGCGGGGTGCCACAAATGTTTTAAAAAAAGCTACCAAAGAGCAGTTATCACAGGGAATATCCACAGCCAGCTCTGGGAACTTGGGATTGGCCTTGGCGTGGTATGCTCAACGAATTGGTATTCCCTGTACTGCCATTGTGTCGGACAAATCACCAGAGGCAAAACTTTCCCCCTTGAAAGAAGC
>JAUWSR010000129.1 GCA_030609975.1 Acidobacteriota bacterium
TGCGTAGGCTGGTGGACAAGGCGGGTAAAGAACTTGACTGCCATCTCCTCCCCTTCGGCAGCTGAAGCCTGGATCAACGCCACAACCTCGATCGTACCTCTTGGGATCTCCCCTACCAAAGGCGAATACTTGGAAGGATCGTAGGGATAGATATCCAAAAGCGCAGAGATCTCCTCCTCCCCCTCCTTTTCTGCGATACCTCGGGTGTTTATATAGCGCTCATTATCAGCCGGAATAAGCAGCAGGGGCGGATACAGTTCGATTCCCCCTTCAGGTTTGACAGCAAGTGAAAACGGCGAAGAAGCCACAGCCGCTTTCCCTGTGACGAGATTTCTTATCACGACCCGGCTTGTGTATGTTCCCAGAGGAGGATGAGCTATACAGTAGTTAAAGATATCGTTGCCACGAGAAGCATAAGCATTCAGATTTAATTCTGTTCTTTGGAAATTCACGCTATTCCATTGTTCATCCAGGATCAGATTGCTGATCTCAACTTGCTTCCCTGAGAGATCTAGCAGCGATACATTGGGGATCCTGGTGATAACCAGGGATCTCGGTCTCCCTTCAGCGAGGGAGGGAAATGCTTGGGAGTTAAAGTGCAGAGGAGACTGATTTCTGGGATTCTCAATCAGCGCAAGCTCCAGGAAATGCCACTGTTTTTCCAGTTTGGAATATTGAGAGAAAGGCCTGGGATTGTAATATCCTTTTTGAGCAAATACATTGCATCCTTTGCGCTTAACCTTGACATCAAGTTTGTTGTACTTGCCGTCCCATTTTTCACTGACATAGTAGCCAAGCACATAGTAGGAGCCTGTATAGTCCTGGATCTCCTGCATGATATTCTCATAACTTTTAACATTTCCGAAGAATTTTCCACCTGAAGTATCTGATAACCACCTCAGGTTGTCGATGCCTTCTAACTGTCGATTGATGACTCCGCTTTCCCTCACTAAAAAATCGGATTCAATATTGTCATTGCTGCTGGCGACAATTCCTGCCGAGTAAACGGCATGTAAGGCACAGTTGGCCGTAGCCAGTTCTTTGGTAAATCTATCAAAATCCTGCCTGAGCCTCCAATTCGGTTTGATCCCCAAATCCGGATTACCTTCGAATATGCTGGTAGGAACTCCGGATGAGAACATAACAAGATGTTTCTGCCCTGGGGCATACCGCAAAGCTTTGACTAGATTCGTTACGGCACCAGCAAATCCTCTCACCTGCTGCACGAATTCGTTCCTCTCCATAGAGAGGCCTTCCACCTCTATCCTTTTTACCCTGATTATCAGGGGATCGGCGCCCATTCTGATCAACTCTCTCAGTTCCATGGCAGCTCGCCAGTATCTCTTCTCTACGTTGTCTATCTGCCCCGTGATCTCTCTTACGCTAAATCCTTCGATCACATCCCTGACTTCCTGGTGAGAAGTCGTAAGGACTTTATGAATAACCAGACCTTTTTTGGCCGAAAAGGTGACGAGACCGACTTCATCTGTGGGCTGGAGGTTTTTATCTATTAAATACAGCGCTGCATTTTTGGATTCTAAAATCCCATTCGTATTGTTGAAGGCAAAATCAAAGAGAAGAAAAAACTTACGGTTTATCCGAGAGGGACCGGCCAATGTCGAACCTTGCTCGGATTGCTCCACTGCCGTTTTACCGAGGACAAGGCTATGTTTTTCAAAGTCAGTGATTGGCTTTAACTTGCCTCGTTCATATATTTCAAAATCATCCTTCTCCAGATCCATAACCGGCTTGCCGTCCTTTCCGGTAACATAAACCTGGATCAGCTTCAGGGTGACTGTGACTTTATGTTCTTCCTGGTCCTGCTGGATACCGGCCGGTGCTGAGGTTGCAGAATTCAGAATAATAGGATTGCACAGAAAGATCAGGAAAATGAATATGGCCATATAATCGGCATTTTTCCTTAACATTATTTCTATTATACCTTATTTTTCTTTTCATACATTCATCAAACTGGCTATTTTCTTTATAAGCATGGTTGAATTCCCATTTGTTCTAAGGTAAGCTAACGTCGGAATTTAAGGCAAATTTCAACCTGTAAGGAGGTATTGAATGAAAAAGCTATGGGTCGTTTTAACAATTTGTTTGATGATTTCATTTTTGGCGTGTGGCGCACAAAACCAGAGCGCTGCCAATAGTGAGGACGAGTCCGAACAGGCCGGACAGGATGACAGGCGAGCCCGGAGGCAGGAGGAGCTCGCTAAGATAAAATACGATGTACCCGACAAGATCGATATCAACTACGAAGTTCTGGACAATATCGACATTTCGACGTCTCCTCTTGGGATTGTCCCTCTCCCCGCAGAGCTGGGCAAGACACTAAACGGCTTGTTTTCGAAATATACAAAACATATGGCTCCCAATGGCAAACCCATCCATATCTTCGCTCAATCGAAGGTGAGAGACCTGCAGGTGGTGAGAGCCAGGGAGATTTTGAAATATCATTTGACCGATGCGCCGGGCACCCAATACGGCAGCGACAAAACCGCGCTGGCTAACCGTATGGCCGATGTCAAAGCCACCCTCATGTACACAGACACTGAGATCAAGTCATTTGCTATGCGTTCTATATTGAGAGGCTCTGAGCTCAGACTGCAGGATCTCTATGCCACGGAATCCCCTGTTGAAGGCGATTATGAATATATTCATAACGATGGCAAACCCGACGAGCGATTCACGCGGGACGCCTCCTATGAGGAGATCATGCATCTGGTGCACGACAAAGGGCTGGAAGACATTTTGCCCGAATACCATCAGGAGATAGTCGAGGCGGAAAAGGTGGCCATCGAAGCGGGGATATATAAATACGGCCGCCCGGCTCCCCATGAGTACATCATAACCGGCTTTGATATCTATTTCGGGTTGTGGGATCACAATCCTCAAGAGGATGGACAATCTTTCGGAGACGAATATCCCTACCACACCAAAGAAGAGATGAAGGCAGGAGATCCTGCCCTCTATGAGCTCGTCGAGAAATTCTGGCCCAAATATCTGACCTACAAGGCCTATATCGATCCTTCCTTCGAAGGAACCTATAAGCTCGTAAGGGATGAAGAAAGCGATTACACCTTCAAGTCCCAGTACCTGGTCAACATCATCCTGACAGGAAACAAAAATACAAACATCCTGGGCAATGATTCGGATAACCAGTTAACTGGGAACGTAGGGAACAATGTTATCACGGGCGGCCCAGGCAACGATGTCATCGCAGGTGGAGATGGTGAGGATACGGCAGAGTTTTCCGGCAACGATTCAGAATACAAGATCACAAAATCCGATGGTAAAACCATCGTGACCGACACAGTCTCCGGCCGTGATGGAACCGATGAACTTACAGAGATCGAGGCTCTCAAGTTCAAAGACAAAATCGTGAAGAAATAAGAATCAAAAGATATAAAATTTAGTTCACCCCGCATCCCTTTTTAGTAAGTAGGATCACCGTTATCCCTCAATGCCCTGCGAGAAGACCTGAATGTCTCGCATCAATCGGTTTCACGCTGGATCACAATGCTGGAAAAAATTGTATATGCTTTTTCGAATCTACCCTTTTGGTGCTCCCAAGATCCGAGCCGTAAAAAAGGAAGCGAAACACTATCATCTTGATTGGACGCTCATCCAGTTCATTTTATCGAATGCAAAATAGGTGAAACAAAGATCAATCCAGGCGCCCGACATGAAGCCTATTTAATGAGGGAAGGAAGCTTATCGATGGGGACAGCTCCAGCATCGAGCACGGAATCGCAGAAGATTTGAAGACTAAAGTCATCTCTTAGACGCTTTTTTTCCTGCTCCAATACCTGCAAGAATTTTTTAAATCCCAGAAAGTAGGAGGTGAGCTGCAGCGGAGAGGCTGTCACACGATCCCAAAGGTTGGTGGCGAATTGGGGGGCCAAAAGCCCCTCTTCCACAGCAAAATCATGGATCTGCCCCTTGTTCCATCCCCGGCAGTGAGCCTGTACACTGGTATAAGCCCGGGTCGCGTTCTCCAGCCTTTTCCTCAGATGGGCCAAGCGGTCAAGTTTATCATAACCATTCCAGCCGGCATCCAGGGTGATAACCTCACACAGAGTGGCCCAGCCTTCCGCGTACAGGGGATCAGCATAGAGGGAGCGCACAAGATGAGGATTGGAGGCGGCAAGCTTGAGCTGCATGTAATGGCCGGGGTAGATCTCGTGAGTGATGATCATGGCGTTGAAGTGATTGTTAAAGGATCGATAAAAACCTTCTTTCACCTCTTCCGGTGCATCATCAGGCACTGAGGGAAGATAAAACAGGGTCTGGGCGCTGGGATTAAAGGGCCCCGCAGGATAGACACCGCCGACAGCTGCGCCGGCAAAGTGAGGCGGAGAAAGCGCTGTTTTCAGTGTCCTTTCCTGGGGAAGCGTGGCGATATTTTGATCTCGGATGAAGTTTGCCGCTCGGTCGATCAATTGAACAAACACATCTAAAAACCCTTTCTGATTTTCCTCCCGGTTGGCTTCCATATCGTGTAGAACTCGCTCCATAAGTTCTTTAAAATCCTCTGGGCTTTTTTCTCCGGGATATCGCTCCGTCCAATACTCTTTGGCAGCAGCTTGCATGAGAGTTTGCACTTCTTTTATCTCTTGGAAAGTGATCTCTTCGAGTTCTTCCGGAATCATATCCGTCCCCGTGTAGATCTTGAGTTTGCGGGCATATGCCTCATCACCCAAAGAATCCGACAGGGTTACCTGAGGACCGACGTTTTCCCGGATGTGGGCAATAAGAGAATGGATAGATGTTGCGGTATTACGGCACTCTTGGGGGAAGGATTCCAGGCCTGGCTCATTCGGCCATTTCCGGGAGATTTCGATCAAGTTTTCTTCAAAAAACCGGGCCGAGGATGCCATTACCACCAAGCTTCGTAACGTGTTATGAGGACGCCCGTTCTTGAGCAGGGCTTCACCCTGTGCGCACAGCGATTGGATCCCGGAGAGGCGATTGAGCACAGCCTTTCGTTTTTGTGCAGGTGAAAGCTCATCTCGGGCCAGAATATGGGTCAAAGCCTGAGAGATCTGTCCGGCATAGAAAAGGGGTGAGTTTTCAAAAACTTTATCTTGCTCCCATTTCTCCAACTCTCCCAGGATCTGTCGCTCGAGAAGATCGGAATCGATCCTGTCATCCAGCGTCATCTCCCCTGCAGACAGTTGGAGTTTTTCTAATATCATGTGGTTAAAATCGATCCAGGCACCGATTCTCTCCAACGTGATCTCCTCAAAAACAAAGGCGGAATCCAAATCACCGGAAGAAAAAGCCTGGGTGGGATAGAAGTCTTTCCACTTCTCTATATAGTCTCCGATGGTCTTGTCTATTCCTTTGGGGCTGGGTACACAAGCGGATAAAACCAGTAAAAACAGAAATGGGATGAACATTGCTCTATAGGCTGTGTCTTTGTGTTTAATATTTGTGTTTTTCATTTCAAAATCTCGTGTATTTCTGGCTTATCATATTTTCATTTTCTGATTCATGCAAGTAGTCATCACACAACTTTATAATAATAGGAACGTTTATATAAATTAGCCTGCCAGGCTCAAAAGACTTAGTGAGCAATGGAGGAACATGCAAAAAGGCCTCTGGGCAGGACAATATTTATGTGGTGGACAGCTACGAGTTGAATATAAGTGTTTATGATGCCGGGGGAGAATTCCTCCGAGAGTTTGGCCGGCAAAGATTCAAGAACAATCTGTACTTTATTGAACAGGATCCCTAACCACGGGTGGTACGCTGCAGGCTCGAGATCAACTAGGAAAACACAGGTAGCGTTTCCTTAAGACACTCTCTCTAGCCCTTATTGTCACCTTTGAGATCCGGACGAAATACCAGCCAGACCAAAAGGCTTATGGGCCATTCCAGCAAGAATACAAGTAAGGCGACAAGACAGCCGGATTTTCCACGTTTTTCCGCGTCACCATAGACCCAAATAATACTCCAGACAAGCAGCCCGAGGATTATTAGCCCTAAAGGAACCAAGAATATAAATAGCAGTGCTTCTTCCATTGTTTTGCCTCTCCATTTAAAATACGCGCCATTACCCCTCTTTATTCACTAATCAAACAAATAGCATGCCATTTTATTACCCAACTTGAATTATCCATCTGAGAATTCAAAGTGTCAATCCAAGTCTTTTTATTATAGTGATAAAGCTTGACGACAACAGAGCTTTATTGTACAGTCATTCTGTACAACTCAAGGGAGGAAAGATATGGCTGAACGTATCTCTTATTCAAAAGCACGAGCCGAATTTGCACGTATCTGCAGCAAGGTTGCTGAGGACAGCGAAGTCGTCTATATATCCCGCCGGAAAAAGGCTGATGTTGCACTCATATCAGCAGAAGAGCTCTCTTCCCTATTGGAAACCGCTCATCTGCTGCGATCTCCAAAAAATGCCCGACGTCTGCTCACTGCGCTTCAAGATGCTCTCGCAGGAAAAGGAGAACCATCTACTCTTGAGGACTTGAAAAAGGAAGTTGGATTTGAGTAAACAGCCACCAAGAGATGCTGTTTTTCATCCTAAATTTCTAGAGGACGTCCAATGGTGGGTAAAAACAGACCGCAAAACTACAATAAGGCTATTTTCTCTAATAGAAGCCATCATTAAGGATCCCTTCAAAGGCATCGGAAAACCCGAGCCCCTTAAATTCCTCGCACCAGATGTATGGTCAAGACGACTGACCCAAGAGCACCGCATTGTTTATCTCATACAGAAGGAAAGAATCGTTTTCCTCCAAGCTCGATATCACTATTAATTTCTGATTTTTTCTGAAAATCAGAAACCTTTTTGTTTGAAATACGTCTATTTATTTAGAGATTCAGAATAAATGGAGCAAACACCATGGAACTGTTGACAAAGTTGGAAGAGCTTGTCCTCATCGCTGTCTTGAAACTCAAAGATAATGCCTATGGAATTTCCATCTATGAGTTTGTGGTCAACATCACAGGCAAAGAGGTATCTGTGAGCAGCGTATATTTCCCGCTGGAACGTCTGGTCAGGAAGGGATATCTCCAGTGCCTCCAGGGAAAACCCACGCCTAAACGGGGAGGCATGAGCAAACGTTACTACCGGCTGACTCGAGCCGGATTCAAGGCCCTCGAGGAAAACCGCTCTCTCAATCAGACAGCCTGGAAGGGTGTTGCTGCCATTCTTAAAAACACTCCGGAGCCCTAGAATGCTTTACCCACCCAAAGCTGCAAAACTCCTCCTGCGCATATTGTCATCTCAAGAACGCGAGGATGCCTATTTTGGCGACATCGAGGAATTGTTCTTCGAGAGAGTGAACAGCCTCGGGCTCAGAAAGGCGAAGAGATGGTACTGGCAAGAGGTTTTAAAAGCCATGCCCAGGTTCATCCAAGAATCCATCCGTTGGAGATTAACCATGATCAAAAACTACCTGAAGGTAGCCGTCCGTAACATTGCCCGACACAAAGGTTATTCCTTGATCAATATCGTAGGATTGGCTGTAGGCATGGCCTGCTGTATTCTCATCCTGTTGTGGGTTTTCGATGAGCTCAGGTATGACCGGTTCCACAAGGAGCTCGACCAGCTTCACCAGATCGTCGTATCGGGAGAGAAACAGTCTTGGCTGTCCACACCCTGGGCTCTTATCCCGGCCCTGAAAAACGATTATCCTGAAATCGAGCAGGGCAGCCAGTATGCAGAGAAAACGATTCTTATGAAAGTAGGGGGCCGTCTGTACAACGAAACCTGCGCATTAGCGCAGCCGGATTTCCTGAAGATGTTCTCTTTTACCTTTGTGAATGGGAATGCAGAAAACGCCTTTATCGACTGGAACTCCATCGTGCTCACGGAAAAGACCGCCGCAAAATATTTTGGAGATGAAGACCCCATTGGAAAAACCGTTCAGTTTAACGGCAACGTGGATCTGTTCGTAACCGGAGTGATAGAAGACATCCCGTCCAACTCAACCTTTCAATTCGATCTCTTGACGCATTCAGCTCACTATTTCGGCAAAGGCAGGCTTTTGACCTGGTCCATGGACTGCCCCGGCTTTGTGAAACTGGAAGCCAGCACAGATCCACACCTCGTCAGTCAGAAGATCGTGGACTCGATCAATAAATATGACAAACGAACAAATGAAAAATATTATATTGCATTGCGTCCGGTTGCATCGATGCACCTCTATTCTGTGAGAGGCACCGATCCCGTGGTGTATGTTTATCTATTTTCAATCGTTGCAGTCATCGTATTGCTCATCGCATGCATCAACTTCATGAACCTGGCGACCGCACGATCCTTAAAGCGGGCACAGGAAGTGGGCATGCGAAAGGTGGTGGGGGCTTCGCGAGGAGACATCATACGGCAGTTTTTGGGAGAATCATTTCTGCTGGTAGCCATTGCCATCCTGTTCAGTCTGCTGCTCGTAAAGCTGCTGCTCCCTGCGTTCAACAATTTAGCCCAGAAAGAACTAGGGCTGGATATCATAAGTTTTCCGATAATGGCTGTTCTATTTGTCTCTATTATGATGATCACAGGTTTGCTCTCAGGAAGCTATCCGGCTTTGTACCTTGCCTCTTTTCAACCCATCTTCATCATGAAGAAGGACTCGGGAAAGGGTTCCAAAAATCACTTGATTCGAAAGATCTTGATCGTTTTTCAGTTTTCAGCGGCCGTCATTTTGATCGTGTCAACGGTCATGATATTCCGGCAGATGAACTTTATTCAGAGCCGTGACCTGGGAATGAATAAGGATCAGATTTTGATCATCCCCATGAGCAGAGAGGTTCGCGCCTTATACCCGGTTATAAAAGACAGGCTTCTGCAAGACCAGGAGATCGTGAATGTCACAGCCGCTTCCAATATCCCCTTAGCCATCAACAATAACAACCCTGTCTACTGGGAAGGACGAAGCTTTGAGGAGTTTGTGAGCATCAACTTTGTATGTTGCGACTATGATTATTTTGAGACCTTTGACATGACCATGAGCCAGGGGCGCAGCTTTTCCAAAGAATTCCCTACAGATAATAGCAATTACATCATCAATGAAGCCACTCTCAAAATGACAGGATATGAGGATCCAATCGGAAGGATGTTTTCCATGTGGCGGGATGAAGGTGAGATCGTTGGAGTCGTGAAGAACTTCCACGCCACATCCCTTCACAACGAAATTCAGCCGATTGTGTTTATGCTTTATCAAAATCTCCCTTATTTCAATATGTTCGTGAAGGTCAGTCCCGGGCAACTCCCCACAACCATAAATGCGATTGAAGCGACCATCAAAGAAGCTGTTCCCAATTATGTCTTTAACTACACTTTTTTAGACGAGTTCTTTGCCCAGCAGTACCAACGGGAAGAGAGGCTCAAAAACCTTCTGAAATATTTTGCGGGTTTGGCTATCTTTGTCTCCTGCCTGGGAATGTTGGGATTGATCTCATTTATGGCTGAACAGAGGACTAAAGAGGTCGCGATACGTAAAGTCCTGGGAGCTAGAAACGCCACCATTGTGAGTATACTCTCCAAAGAGTTTCTCATATTGGTAGCGATCGCCAATCTCCTCGCCTGGCCGGCTGCCTATTATTTGATGCACATGTGGCTGCAGGGATTTGTCTTTCACACGAGCCTGACTTGGTGGGTCTTTGTTTTATCCGGCGCAGCGGCCCTTTTCATCACCTTGTTCACAGTGAGCTTTCAATCCATCAAAGCCGCTGCCGCTAACCCCATTGACTCTCTTAGGTATGAGTGAGAGGGCATCCTTGACCTGCCCCAGATGCTCTTGAGGCTAAAAATCGAATCATGCAGGTTGTACATCGACGGGGGGCAGGTCACATGCATACAGGACTACTTGAAGGAATGAAATGAAAATTAATGCGATTTTAAAAATCAGTAAAA
>JAUWSR010000050.1 GCA_030609975.1 Acidobacteriota bacterium
TTGATCCAGGAGAAATACTGAGCGCGAGAGGGCGTCTTCTCATCCGCACCCGGAAACACTTTATCTCCCTCCTGGGAATAAGCGAAAAAAACTATTAATAACGCCGCAATAAATAGACGAATGGTCTTTTTACACATGTTTTTTCCTTATTTCCAAGCTGTTATTTTCCTATTATCATTTTTTGGTGTCAAGAAAGTCAAAGACTCGAGCTTTGGGGCATCATATCCACCCGCAAGTCAGCAGGGTGTTCCGGCTTTCTACACAACGCTACGGTATTTGTTTACAGCAACATGGACCCGGATTCCGACGGGAGGTACAAACCGACCTATGTCACCATTGACGGCAAATATCTTTTCTTTACTTCCAACAGGCCGGAGGATGAGGAGGGAGGCGACATATACTGGGTGGATGCGAAAATAATTGAGCGTTATAAATAGAGAAATAAATTTGAATTCAAGGCCTTTACCAGAACATGTCCCCTAGTCTTCAATAGGAATCACGTTCAGTTCTAAGAGATACTGCAGTACGGCAGAAGGCTGAGAAATATCGTAGAGAGTGATGTAGAGTTTGCGGGGGCCATCCGTGCCCAAAAGAATTGACGAAGAAAACTGTCTTTCCTCATCGGCTGTAAGGTCTTCCAGCAACTGCTGATCTATCAGCTCCTCATCCAGATAGATTCTGAGCAAGGCTCGAGATATCTGTCTCACACTCGTATTTCTTATCAGCCCCCGTAGCAGAAAGTGCTCATTAACCGGCGCTTTGATCGTCTTACCTGCGATTTCAGCATCCTCTTCTCCCAATCCCTCAACATTCAAACCGGATATGATAAGCAGACGCCGCTCAGATTCATCTGGGGATACATAGTATGAGATGACAGGAATCGTATAATCCGTCTGAGGATTGATGATTCTGAGAGTGACCTCATGCAGCCCCGGCAGCAAAGTAGGCAGCCCCACCTGTCCTACCTCTTGAGCGGTGGAAAGCGTTGCCTGGTCGGCGAAAGGAAGAGAGATCGAAAGCGGCTGGAAGGCGGCACCATCGACCATCCAATAAGCAGAAAATACCCCCGTCCCTTCATATTTTAAATCGATAAAAGCTTTCAGATCCAGAAATCCTTTGGGGATTACTGTGTATGCCTTTCCATCTTCAAATCGCAGCTGGATATAGGAGATCGAAAATGGGGCGCGGGGGCCACGAACGGGTGTAACCGTTAAAGATGTGGGAATCGGGATCTGTATCATTCCATTGAAATCAAAAGCCGTTACTACATAGACTCCCTCTCGCACATAGGTATGCGACACGTTTCGCCCGGATTGAGGCAGAATCGTGCCATCTCCAAAATCCCAACGGATGGAATCCGAATCGAAGTTGAGGGCTTGAAACTGGATCGGTTCATCCACTCCGGGATTTTGGGGAGTAAAATGAATTTCCCTGGCAGCTTTGACGGATATGGTCGTCGAAGCGGTCTGGGTCGCTCCAGCATTGTCAAAGGCTCTGACCAAATATGTTCCTGAGGTGCGATAAATGTGGTTTATGAAAGGAGGTGAAGTGTCGTTTGTGACTGTTCCATCCCCAAAATCCCATCGAATAACAGATGTAGAGAAAAAATTCACAGCTGTGAATGAAACCGGTTCATCTGTGTGGGGATTATTAGGCGCATAATCGATGGAAGCCGCACCAAACACTCTCACCGAGACTGAAGCCGTAACAGTATTCCCACCCCCATCATAAGCTCTTACGCGGTAACGTCCCGGACTGTTGTAGACATGAGTAATGGAAGGAGGTGAATTGTCGTTCAGAACAGTCCCGTCTCCAAAATCCCAGCGGATACGATCGTGGGATTGAAAATTTATAGCCGAAAATGACACGGCTTCGCCCTTTCTAGGCTTTTCAGGATTGAAAGCGATAGCCACTTGAGCTTGTTTCGACACCACGATGTTTGCTGTAAAACGATATAAGGAAGTCCCATTAAGGTCGACAGCACTGACCGTATAGCGGCCCGGCTGTTTGTAGACATGCTGCTCGGTCTTTTTTCCTATGTATTGTGTGCCATCACCAAAATCCCATCTCACCCTGGTATCTAAAAAATTAACCGCTTGAATGATGGCGGCAGCATTGGCTTGGGGATTTGAGGGTGTGAAAGTTACCCTGCGTCGTTCCTGAACGGTGATCACTTTGGTTTGCACGATGACGACAGCACCCGGCGCATATGAAGCCCTTACCGTAAAAGTACCCGCCCGCGTATAGGTGTGGTTTGTTACCCAGCTTCCTCGGAGCCTCGACCCATCACCAAAGTCCCAATCCACATAAGAATCAGTTCCAGGGGGGACGATGGCAAACCTCACATGCTCCTCTACGTTCGGATTGGCTGGGGTGGGAATGATCTCAGCGAAACCAGCGTGAACGAACAGTATTCCCAAAGCAAATATGATTAAAAATGGACCTCGTAGTATTTTGTGATAAGAATAAAATTTGTACATTGTATACCTAAAAAGAAAAATCTGCTTGAATGCCCAAGGTTAAAAAAGAATCCGAGAATCCCGGCGACTCCATTGAACTGTAGTTCCCCCTAAGCGCCAAGATTAGCTGGCCGACTTTTATCAAACTATCCAAATAAGAATTGAGACTCAATGTTGCATTGATATTGCTTGAAGTGCCATAAGATCTCATTTCCGTCTGTGAGTAACCACCGCTGACAGACGCAGACAGCAATGAGGGAATAAATATCAGCTCTGTAGTCAGGAAGGCATTATAAATTTGCATTTTTTCTTGCATGAATTTGTTTTCATTTTCGGAATACCCTAGGTTGGGAATCAAAGTTATCCATTCTCGATAACGAAAATTGCCCCCCAGATTCAAAGTCAGGTTTGTGTTGGCATATTGGGGATTATTCTCACTGTTGAGGTCGGCATTGGTGGCTGAGAGATTGAACTGAACGAAGGGACTGACGTTAAAAAAGAATGATCCCGAGAATTGATCGGTGATACTGTCCTGAATGAAGGGATCAAATCCAGATTCCATGGCTGTGTTCTGTTGATCCCTTTGATAGCCCAAATTGATGGACAACCAGGTCAGAGGATTCCACATGAGATTCACATTGGCATTATCGTTGCTGGTCGTATAGCGGGAGGGATCATCGGCAACGTTGTCCCGAGCAGACATATAACCACCAGTTACATTGATCTTGCTCCAGTTGAGTCCCAAATTCACGCCATGACTTTGGCGGTCATTGGTAAAATATTGATAGCCGATCGAATTGAAGTTTCTATCAACATAATTGTAAGTGCCGCTCAGATTGAAAACACCATAAGCAAAACTACCCATCACCTTCCAAGCCGTTCCTTGCTGAGAGCCTTCGTTGTCATCCAAGTTAAAATCAGAATCGCTGCGGGCGATTTCTCCGCCGAGATTCAATCTGTTCTCGAAAAGGTAGGTTTCTTCGACAAGAGCGAATACACTCCCCTTTGACTTGGTATAAAAATCGGACGAGCCAACATTGACGCCCCGGCTGGGATCAGTCCTGCCGTTGAGATACACGGCTTTAAGGTTCACAGCGTTTTGAAACAAACGATACCCTACCGCTCCTCCCAAAATACCTATGTTGGGATCGGGAATGCCAATGCCACTGAAGCCCTGGGGCTGTAGCGAACTGACATCGAATATGTGCACATAAGTCTTTTGGTTGTTAAAGAGGTAATCCGTTCCTCGTCTGCCTAATCCATAAGCGGTGTATTCCGATTCATTGATATTGATGTCCCCCACATTTAATCTGTGATTTCCCTTGGTGATGGAAAGCATCATGTTGGAGAGGTCAGCATGATGGGAGCCTTCATAGGGGCTGTTGGTGAGTCTGAGGTTCGAATCGAAGTTTATCCCCAATCCATTTTTATTGTAGTCAGTGTAAATACGCACATTACCGTTGGCATCCGTGCTGCTGGAGCTTGAGCCCGAATCATCCTTTTTGAGCGGGACAGCTATACTGCCCATAACGTTTAAGGGAAGTTTAAAGCGCTTGGCCTCCTCTTGAGGAGGAGGAAAGTCGGAAGGGACATCGGGCATGATCTCCTGGCTTTCTCCCACGACAGAAAAATTATTCAAAGAATCCTCAGGACGCACATAGAAAGTTGAATCTTTGGTCTTTACCTCTAAATAATACTCAAACTCAAGAGCAGGGAGTAGGGAGGTGTCAAGATCGAATATGAAATAACCATCCTCCCTGTAAGTCAATTCTCGGACCTGAGGTTCCTCGATCCCTGGATAGCGGTAATAAAGTTTTATTTGAGCATCAATTTCTTGACTTTGCACCACAAAGGAAAGAACCTCACCATGAACAAAAGATGTGATAGGGGTATGTTCTATGGGCGCTTGGGTTTGAATTGACTGTGGTGTAAGGGAATGGGGTATAAACAGAACCAAAAAGAATGCGGAAACCAGGATATTAAAAGAGGTTAATTCCCTTTTCCTCAAGCTTACTCCTTCTCTTCTGCTCCGCTGGCACACATTGTACTAGGAATAAATTATCAAACGCAACATCTTTACAGAATATACTTTACATTTTTAATATGATTAAGATAACATTTGAATACAAGGTTAGGAAACATTTCATTTCCCGGATTGGAATGTCCCAAGGTAAGCAATGGATTTCTTAACTAAAGAAGGGCGCATGTTCAGATCAATCCTTACTATTATTCTATTCTGTTTGCCCATGTGGTCGCATAATATCGCTGCGACCCCTCGGCAACAGCCAGCAAGAACGTCTTTCACCAAAATCGTAGTGACCAGCCCACAAGCCAATGCCTTATGGATGAAGAATCAGCCGCATACCATAAAGTGGAACAAATTCGGCCAACTACCCGGCACGGTAAGGATCGTTCTCAGTAACGTGGGAGGCACGAAAATTATCCATGAGATTAAAGATCCCGCACCCAATAGCGGCTCCTTCCAATGGACGATCCCTGCAAGCATACCTCCAGGTAAATACAAAATTATGGTCAGGGCCTCAAATACTCAGATCAGTGATCTAAGTGATGAGTTCACAATTACTCAAGAATTGAAGGCAAGACCCGTGGATCTGAGTTCAAAACAGGTTATAGTTACAAATCCTCAGGAAAACCGAAAGTACGCACCCAGGGCAACAATTCCAATTAATTGGGAAACAGAGCTGCCCAAAGATATCCCCAGTACCGCCGACGTATTGTTCTTTGATATTGACATCTACGGTCCTAACGGAGCTACTAAAATCTATACTATTGCTAAAAAGGAACACTGGCGCTCATATCATCTAAGCGGGAATAGGTATAGAACAACATGGCACTGGAATCCTACCGAAGCAAACGCAGCAATAAGAACGGGTTATTATAAAATAAAAATCTCTCCCAAATACGCTGCTGATAATTATGCTGGCATGCCGGGTTTCAGCGGGAAGATCCATCTCAGTCGAGGTGTTGAGAAAGTGACTGGAACGCTCAACCCACGGATAAGGAATCGCTTTAGCCGCAAGCAAGAATATTATACAGTTACTAAGCCACTTGGTGTAGGAAATATTCCTCCTGGGTGTGAAAACAAACCTGGAACTGCGAGAGTAGGGTTTCATAACTACTATGACCCATCTGTAAGTACAGCAGGGAGTTATGCATATCGAGGTTTTGTCTTCAGGTCGCGACTGATTTTTAATTTAGAAGAGTATAAAAGACCGGGTAGACTCCTCTTAAAAGCAGAACTGCGTCTGACAGCCAAGCATAATAAAATTGATGCAAACCGGAATTCATCATGCGGTGGAGGTTTATACTACCTGACCGGTCCATGGGAAGGTAAGTGTTTAGATACCCCAGGCTATCTAATCGCAGTCATTCCAGATCAAGTAGTATTTTCTAAGGACGTAACTCAATTTGTACAGAATTGGTATACCGGCAGCGAACCTAATCACGGCTTTATCTTAACGGGTGTGACTGAGGACTTCGTGCATAACGATAGGATATGTGTAACTTGGTATGAGGCTGTATTGATTGTAGAGTTCTTGGAAGGGAACAAAGACTAATGAACATAAAATCAGGAAACATTTTATTCTCCGGATAGGAATGTCCACAGGTAAGTAATGAGCTTCTCAGGAAAGGAAAGAACATGATCAAGAAAATCACAATTCTCGTTCTCTTTAGTGCCGCGCTTTGGACGCACAATATCCCTATGAGTCATCAGCAAATCCCCAAACAAAGATCGCTCGTCAGTTTCGTCGTGACCAGCCCAAATGCCAATGTACGCTGGACGAAAAACCAGTCATACACCATTCAATGGACCAAGGGCGTGCAATCATCCAACACAGTTAGGATACTCCTCAGCAATCCGGCAGGCAACGCACTGATTCATATTATAAAAGATCCCGGGCCTAACACCGGCTCTTTCCAATGGTCGATCCCTGAGAGTATTCCTGCAGGTAGATACAAGATTTTTGTCAGGGTTTCAAACACTCAAATCAGCGACATGAGTGATGAATTCAGTATCGCAGAGGAGATGAAGGCAAAGCCTGTGGACCTCAGCCTCAGGCAGGTTATAGTCAAAAAACCTCAGGAAAACCGAAGATATGCGCCCAACGCTTCAATTCCAATAGAGTGGGAGACCAAGATCCAAAATTATGTCCTCAAAACGAATAACATGTTGTACTTTGACATTGATATATACGATCAGAATGGGGCCAATAAGATCTTCACTATAGAGGAAAGAGTCAAATACGATAAATATTACCTGGGCGGAGATAGGTATCGCTTAAACTGGAATTGGTCTCCCTATGCGGGGAACGCTGCCGTAAAAACTGGCTATTACAAAATAAAGATCACACCGAAATTAGCCGATGGTCCAGGTGGCATGCCCGGCTTCAGTGGGAAGATCCATCTCAGCCGAGGAATTCAAGCTATCACAGAGACGCTGTACCCACGGATTCGTGACCGCCACAGCCGAAGAGTGAAGGAGCACGATATCAAGGATCATCCGCCCGTCCCCCCTGCTGAAATGCCCCAGGGAACTGCATCAAAACCAGGCTCAGCAAGAGTCGGGTTCCTATACTTCAAAAAAAGGACAGACCCATTATTTGGCGGCACTTGGTTTTTTGTTGGATATGTTTTTCGCAGCCGGATCACATTTCCCATTGAAGAGCTGAGAAAGCCAGGCAGAACCATAACCAAGGCTTCGCTAAGGCTTATCGTTAAAGATCACTCTAGATATGGTGCTACAAATGTCACGGGTTACCCAGCTCCGGATAGATGTGGAGGAAAGCTCTATCTTTTGACGGCGCCCTGGTCAGGCAGATGCATTGATACTCCTGGATATGCGTTCGCAACGCTCCCTAATCAGAAAGATTATACACTCGACGTTACAGGATATGTCCAGGATTGGTTCACAGGCAGCCAACCGAACCATGGATTTCTTTTGGGCAGCGTAGATGAGTCATTCCAGGAACCGGATGATTTTAGAACGAATAAGTGTCTATCTTGGTATAATGCCGTTCTTACCATCGAGTTGCTTGAGAGATAAATTATGGATGTAAAGCCCATATAGGTATATTTTCGCCGAATCATGGATTTCTCCTGGGAAGTATCATAGAAGAGTTCCTAGTGGAAAGAGAATAATCAGGCTTTGCCTATTTTATCTTGAGCACGAAGGCTTCGCTGACGCCCTGGAGAGTATCTTTCATCGCATTTTTCGTGGGGAAATTATTGGAATAGGTTGTGCCCGCGATATAGATCGCATTTTTGGAATCCACAGCAATGGTGCGGGCATCGTCAGTATTTGAGCCACCCAAGTAGGTTGAAAATTTCAGCCTACCGCCATTGGGGTGGATCTTCGTAATAAAAACCTCCGACTTGCCCATCCAACTGGTCTGCAGGGCATTTTTCAAGGGAAATACACTCGACTTTGTGGTGCCGACAATAATTGCCGCACCTCTCCTATCCACGGCAATTTCCCAACCCCAATCCGCATAAGAGCCTCCAATATATGTCGAATACACAATCTGGCTGCCGTTCCTTTTGTATTTGGTTACAAATGCGTCGGTAGATGGTCGGTTCTTGAATACCTGATTTTTGATCGGAAAATCCCATGCTTCTGTATAACCTGTGACATAGGCAGCTCCTTTCTTGTCTACAGCAATATCTTGCCCCCAATCTATGCCGTTCCCACCCAGAAAAGTCGAGAATTGGAGTTTTTCAGTAGCCGCGTTGATCTTTGCCACAAAAGCATCCGATGATCCCGCTTTGACCCCTTGGACTGGATTTTTCAGCGGAAAATCAGGCGAGCTGGCTTTTCCAGTGATATAGATGTCATTATTTTTATAAAGGTCAAGACCATAGGCTTCATCGGAATAGACTCCACCTAAAAACGTAGCGAACGCAAGTTTTTCCCCGAAGTCCGTAAACTTCGCGACAAAGACATCATGGTTGCCACCCAAGCTTCCCTGTATGGGATTTTTTAAGGGAAGATCCGGGGAATTGCTGTTCCCAGCCAGATAAATGTTCAGGTTTTTATCCACTTCAATATCATTGGCCCTATCCCAAACTTGGCCCCCATAATAAGAAGACATCAAAAGTCGGTCACCCTCCGGGCTGATCTTCGCAAAAAACGCCTCTTCTCTTCCTCCGGCGGAACTCCCTTGATAGGCGTTCTTTATCGGAAGGTTCTTTGAAATTGAGTATCCGCAGATATAAACCGCTCCAAAAGCATCCACGGTCATTCCCGTGCCGTGGTCATCGTCGCTCCCCCCGTAATAGGACGAGTACACGATGCTTTGTCCATCCGGCGAGATTTTTGTGATCACTATATCCCAACCCCCCTTCCTTCTTGGCATAAAGGCATTTTTTGTGGGGAAATTCGGGGATTTTGTTGCACTCATGACATAGACCGCCCTGTCTTTATCAACACAAACCTTAAGCCCACCGTCATTTTTGCTTCCGCCCAGCAGAGTGGAATAGACCAACAGATAGGGATCGATAACGAGTGTATGCTGAGGATCATAATCTGGCACTAAAAAACCATAGGTGCTTTCTTCATATTCCACAAAGGAGCTTTCGACTTCAATATTCTTACCATCGATGGTTTGATAGGAATAAGGCCGTACATGGCGAATAAGCCCGGAATCTGTCATGACTTCAAGATCCCCAGCTTGGTTCAGGTGGGATTCAGATACATCATTAAACATAAAGCAGATGTCCAAGATATCAGCCCCTGGCTTGACCTGCCAGTCGTATTCGAGTCCATCTTTGCCCTGGTAAACTTTCAGATCGATCCCAGGATAAAGCGATTGATAGAGGACAGAGCTATAAGTAGGAACATCCTGTTTCCATTCAGAGGGATCATCTCCCAGGAAAAAATTCACACTCGACGGATTAGGATCAATACCCTTGAGAAAGACATCAGGATTCGCTCCCACGAATTGCATGGAAGAAACATCATGGGGACGGTCGATAGTGATGCCATCTGCATTCAACCACAAAGCGTAGTCCAGAGCCACAGCATAAAACACTGCCTCGGAAGAGACCTGTCCACAATTTGGAACAAAGCTCAGTGGGAGGGAAGTCGCTGAGACCGTGTGTGCGAGAGCAGGCGACGTTCTCACTGCATTTTTCCCTGGAATCAAACAGACTAGCAAAAATACAATTCCTAAACCTATCCATTTGCGCATAAAATCCTCCTTAATATAAGAAAGAATGTTTATTGAGCTTAATTTTGCTTATTCTGTAGATTATGAAATATATATTATCACCCATAAATAAGTCCGTCAACATGATTATAACCCTAATATTTATAAGAATATAAGCCCAGAAAGATGCGATAATAATAAATTATGACAACCCGGCCAGATGGGTATGAAGCAACCGCGAAATTCCAGAAAATCCAACCTCCGCAAATCCATTTGGCAGATCGCTAATACGCAAATCCCCTATCTTTTGATATGGTATGTGATGGTTTGAGTCATGCATCTTTGGGACGAGTGCCAAAAAAATACTGGAATAAATCCTTTACAACCAGTAGTCTACCATTTCATAAAGGAGATCTTTATGGTGAGGATTGACAACAATATTTTAAAAACTCTTGTGCTGTTAGGAGTGTTCATTCCATTTCTGATTCCTTTCTCCTCGTTCCTGCAAGGACAAACAGAAAACTCAAATATTGAACCGGAATACACAATGGAGCAGCGGCTCCAGCGTTTAGAAGACGTCCTGGAACGAAAGCGCTGGGAACATCATATTCCGGGGATGGCTTTGGCTGTTGTAAAGGATGCTGAAGTCATCATCATGCGCGGTTTCGGCTGGGCGAATATCGAACAGCAGAAGCCGGTTACGCCGGAAACCGTCTTTGGATTGGGCTCCGCCACCAAATCATTCGCCACCACCTTGATCGCTATGCTGGTGGATGAAGGCAAGATGAGTTGGGATGATCCTATCACACGTTACCTTCCCTACTTTCAACTTATCCCCAAGGGAGCCGCTGAAGGTGAGGAAGTCACGGTACGAGACCTGCTCTGTCACCGCACCGGATACATGCGGATGAATATCTTGTGGCTGAACGAGAGCGTTTCCTCCCGGAAAGAAGTCCTTAAGCTGGTAACTAGGTCTGAGCCGTTTTTTAACTTCCGCAAGCGGTTCAACTACACCAATATCGGCTTTCTCGCGGCGGGTGAGGCATCTGCTGCTGCAGGGGGAAAGGATTGGGACACGCTGGTCAACGAACGCATTTTTCTACCTCTAGGAATGACCGGCTCCAACACCTCGGTCCGAGCGGCGGCCAAAGATCCCCATACAACCACCGGCTACATTTGGGAACAGTATGCACGGCAAAACAAGCCATTGGTTATGCGAAATATGGATCTCATCGGAGCGGCAGCGACAATTAATTCAAATGTCAAGGACATGGCCCGATGGTTGTTGTTTCATCTCAATAAAGGAACATTCAAAGGCAAACGTCTCCTCAGCGAAGCCAACCATCAGGAGATGTGGAGTCCCCAGTTCCCCCTCGGACAAGATCTTGACTATGGCCTGGGCTGGTTTATAAGAAAATGGAAGGGGCAGCTGCAGGTGGATCATGGCGGCGGCATCGATGGCTTCAACACTCAGGTGGCTATGCTGCCGGAAGCAAATCTCGGTTTTGTACTGCTCACCAATTGTCAGACAAATCCATTGGTCAACGATTCCTTTGAACTGGTGTGGGACACTCTTCTCGGAGATAAACCTGCGCTGCCTACAGCCGAGGAAATTCTGCGCTTACGGAACTCGGATAAGGCCCGAGCCATCGTTGAGAACATGGGGACTTTTCGCATGACCGGCAAGGTCAGACGGCAACAATCCGGCGCCGATGGAAAATTTATGTGGATCGCTTCAGGAAACGACCGTTATCTGCAAGATCAGGATTATGGACCATTAGGACACGTCAAACTGGCCCTGAATCCAGAGAACGCAGCCATGTCCAACACCATCTTCCTCCATCAGGAACTCCGCGGCCGGTTCTATGAACAGAGCGTACTGCAGCATCCTGCAGCCATTTTTGGAGATTGGCGCAGCTTTTTTGATGTCATAGAGGTGACAGAGGAAAAGGAGCAAAACGGCCGTAAAGTGTACACCCTGCGGCTACGAAGGGAGCAGGTTCCTCCCTATACAGCCACCGTTGACGCTGATACGGGAGATCTGCTGCGCCTTAATACACAGTGGCTGCGCCCCGGATCATCCGCTTCCATGCCGGAGACATTCACCTTCGAGGATTATCGAGAATTTCAGGGTCTGCGCATCCCTTTTAAGATCACATCCCTGAGCCTTTATCATGGGCTGACCGAGTTCCAACTCGAAAAGATCGACACCAATCTCAACCTCGAAGAAAGCGTGTTCATCATCACCCCAGATAAAGAGAGATAACATCAGATTCGGGACCTACTGAAAATAGAGCCTTTAAACACTGTTCCCCAGTTCAGGTTTGGAGTAGAATGTTTCCTTATGGATTCTTCTTTGATCTATCTCCTGACTCTGAGTATTCTGTTTTTGTCCACGTTCATCCGATCCTCCTTAGGATTCGGGGACGCGGTTTTCGCAATGCCGCTTCTGGCTATGGTGGTTGGGCTTCAAACTGCAACCCCGGTGGTGGCGCTGTGTGCAACCACGATCGGCGTGACGATCCTGATCTTGGATTGGCGCAAAGTTCATCTCAAAGCATCTCTGCGTTTGATTTTCGCTTCAGCATTGGGAATCCCGGTGGGACTGTTGTTTTTGAAACGAGGCCCAGAAGAGATTTTGATGATCATCCTGGGCCTGGTTATCTTTTTCTATGGCACTTACAATCTGCTGAAACCACATCTTCCCGCTTTATCAGATAGGTTCAGCACCGCCTTTTTCTACGGATTTTTTGCCGGCATCCTGGGAGGGGCTTTTAACACCAATGGTCCGCCTGTAGTCATCTATGGGAAAATGCGCCGCTGGACACCGCAGAATTTCCGAGCGACTCTCCAGGGCTATTTCGTACCCACCAGCAGCATGATCCTGATCGGGCATGGATTGGCCGGATTGTGGACACCAACTGTTTTTCGCTTGTACTTGCTGGCTCTCCCTGTTCTCTTCCTTGCGATATTCTTGGGTACAAAAGTGAATCGAGCGCTTGCTCCAAAGAAGTTCGATTCCGCTCTTAATTACGCGCTAATCATCATGGGGATTTCATTGATTTTGAAATCCATCCTTTAGCTCCATTTGGATACTGAATCTCAAGAAGGGCGCGAGAACAACTTCTCCATTTTCATGAGTAACTGCAGGTTACCTGTCACCTTGTATTTCCCCGTCATGAAAGCCGCGGCTCCGTTCATCTGACCTCGACTGATCTTGAGCCAGACATCGGCAGGAGTACGAATAGTGGCATTGGGATCGGGGTGGGTTCCTTCGTAAGCCGTGCAGATACCATCAGCAATGGTGAGATAATAGTCGCCGGGATCTTCATCCGTGATATCGAATTGGAATACTGCCTCAAGGTCTCCGGCTGCTTCACTTTTGAATGCCAAAGGCATGGCTGCGATCAGATCATGAATCGTTTCCACGCTGGAGGGAGGTGAAAGGGCTTTATCAGTTGGCGATTCGTCGGCCTTAGCTACAAACTCATCAGCCTCTATCTTCTCGATCCCCAGACCGGCCCAATAGGAATTCACCATATTGGCATAGCTTTCTGAATCCGGGGCCAAGGAGCGATCCAGTATCTCTTGAGTTTCTGATGATATTCGGCCTTCGTTTACGACCTCTATGCCAGCCTTATAGGCCGCATCCGGATACCACTTCACCTCATCGGTAAGCTCTGGTATTTTCAACAGCGGTCCCGCCGCACAGCAGATCTCCCCCAGGACCTCAGTATCAGGTCCATCATTCAGAAGCTGGAAGGTCTTTTTCAGCCCATCAAAATGATGGGTTTCAGAAAAACCTGCGTTGGAGATCAATACGGAACGACGCAGTCCCTTTCCCCATCGTGGCGGGTGGATGAAATGATCCCCTCTTTTCTCGATGATAGGCTGAGCAAAAGGAAGAAGACGGTCCATGAAATCCTTGAACAAGCCTGGGAAAGTGAAAATGTACAGGGGGAAGGCGTAAACCATGACATCCTGGCCCTTCATCTTTTCCATGATGGCCGACATGTCGTCTTTGTGAACACAGACTCCGGGAGTCTTCGTCCAGCAGGTAAAACAGCCGAGGCAGTGTTTGATGTCTTTGTCCTTGAGATAGATGACCTCAGTCTCCGCGCCTGCTTCCTGAGCACCTCTCAAAAACGCCTGCAGGAGAACCTCCGTATTGCCGCCGGCTCCACGCGGACTTCCGTTTACCGCTAAGATCTTCATAGTGATCTCCCCATAACTACCAAGTACCGGCTCCGAATTCGATCACATAGACCAGTCGCTTGATATCAAAAGCGCCGACATTTCTAATTCCTATACGGATGCCCCAAAAATCTGTGATCTTAGTTAAAAATTTCAAGGGGGAATAGTACAGGTTGAAACGCAATTTGATGCCTGTCTCAAACACGAAATTGGTTTCGGTCTTGGTGGGATTTTCGCTGCCTTCGGGCAGTTCAATAGTCGTCCACTCCACTCCGGTAGACAGGTAGCTATCGATCCAGCGGGAAGCAGAGGGTGTATAATGCAGCATCCAGCCCAGATCGTTCTACTTGCCCCTAAAATACATGCGATGCGAGATATAGCCGCCGGCCATAGGCTCTTCCAAGACCTTCACAATAAAGACAGGGAAGACACAGGACCACCCATGAGCGCCATCGTAACGATAAGCGATGGAAAGGGATTTGACAAAGGGGTCCTTTCCGATCCAACGACCCAGTTGGACAAGGTCTGTGTTTTCCTCAACTTTCGGCCAGGGATCTGTGCCCTTATCCCCGATATAGGGAGCCATCCCCTCGTGGGTGTAGGCCTCATCAGCCAGCGGCCTGAGGGTATAGATAGCATTTTCGGGTGCATATTCCCCATCCACAGTATAATCTTCCCGCAGCCGGCTGTCCTTCGGTAGGGGTGGGAAAACCCGGTGTTGATCATGTCTGACTTTGGCATGCCAGGATTCAAAGCCTCCGGTGTACAGCGCCCCGGAACGCATGGTGTCGCGTACGCCCCAGGCATCATTGACGCGTTTATTGACGTCATAGCCGGGTGTGTAGTAACCGTCCCCATTTTTATCCGTACAGGAGGCATGCTTGCCTTCCTCCACCATAAGTGTCATGGGGAATTTTGTGAATTGATCGACATCAAGCGTATTGTCATACCATTTCAAGCCATGAGCCTTGCCTACAACTCTTGATACCAACAGAGCGTAGCGGCAGTCCTCACATTCGGGTCGTTCCCACACAAAAATTTTGAAAAAACCCGACTCACAATCGTTCAGGTGTCCTCCCAGACCGACTTCCATGTGATAATAGAAGAAATAATCCAGATCGATGGCCGCAGTGTTACGCAGAGCGATGATGCTGTCGTCCCGGCCGTATGTGCCTTCGATATAAGCATCCCCTTCGGCATCGGTATGTTCTAAGATCGTACGCACACGATAATAGGCCACAGGTGCTTCTGCCTCCTGTTCAAAAGGCATAGGTTCCGGGAGGCGGATATCTTTACCGCTGGCTCCGTTTAAAAGAGGCTCATCGGGTGAGTACCACAGGATGGGAGCACAGTAAGCAGCCAACTCGGCAAA
>JAUWSR010000320.1 GCA_030609975.1 Acidobacteriota bacterium
AGCCCGGAACTTCCTGTAGTCTTGTTCTATCCCATGCCTTCCACGGCAGGGATTGTCCATCTTATCGCATATACTTTTGCGGGACGATCTCCCAAGGCTTGGTTTTCACAAACACCGGTTCCATCGCGGTTCGCAAACGAAGTGGGATTAAAATACTTGGCACTTGCTTCTGCAGCGCGAGCGGTGGGATTATCCCTGCCTCGTCCCGAGTTTGCGAATATCCATGATCCGCAGAATCTGGCCGCATGGCTGCAAATCAATTGTTCTCAAGGTGCAATCATCTCCACTTTCCCGGGGTCGGCTCTCCATTTAGTCCGATCTGCTGAGACAGCTGGAATTAAACTCCCCTCCCTGGTTTTTATTCTTGGGGGTGAGCCGCTTACACTTAAGAAACGTGCCTGCCTTGAGAAAAAGGGACACTTTGTCATTCCCTGGTTCGGGACTGTGGAAATGGGCCGTGTGGCTGTAGGATGCCTTCGACCAGGAGCACCGGATGACATGCATTTATTAACGGACCGCTTTGCTGTTGTTCAGAACGAGAAGAGACCCCTAGGCCATCAAAGCCAAATGCCCCTTTTATTTACGTCCTTGCTGCCAGCCATTCACAAATTCCATTTGAACACAGAGAGTGGAGATGCGGGTGTGTTGGAATACCGGGATTGCGGATGTCCCTGGGGCAAGTTAGGGCTTCATCTACATGTTCACTCACTACAGAGTTTTGAAAAACTCAATCTGGAAGGCATGACTTTTCCGATGGAGCCCTTACTTTATCTTTTAGACGATCTGCTCCCGGAAAAATTTGGAGGAATCCCGGCCGATTATCAATTTCATGAGGAAGAAGGGGAGGATGGTCTGACGCGCTTGATTGTTGTTATCAACCCTGATCTTGATATTGATGAAGCCGGAGTCGTTAATAGTGTGATAGCTGCTATCAAAGCTGCTAAACCAGCCCTCACTCCCATGACGGATCTGCTCGCACAGGCGGAAGCCGTGGTCGTTAAACGCCAGCATCCTCAGATGACCCAAAGCGGTAAGATCAATTTGTTGCAAAGAAGGCCTCAAAAGGAAATATGATGAAGGATCTGGAGATTCGTACTGCCAGCCGTTTTGATACAGAGAAAGTCCAACGATTGTGTCGTCTGCTTTATTCTGAAGATTATGCAGTAGATGCCTGGCCTCAGTGGATGGAACATAAGGAGGCAGTCAATTTGGTGGCACTTTGCGATGGAGAACTTATCGCCTGCTGGCATGCAGAACCGCTCACACAGACTGATGCCTGGTCACAGGGGACACGCGTCCATCCGGCGTTCCAGGGAAAGGGAATCGGTTCTTTGATGTTGGATAGGCTTGAACTCGAGCTGCGCGGACGACATTTCCGCGTCATCAGGGGGTCTATAGCGCCCGACAATATTGCATCTTTAACCATGGTTAGGAGCAAAAAGTGGTCCGTTCATAGCTCTGTGTGCCGCCGTCTGTGTGAACCACATCAGATTCGGGCCTCTGCAGTCGGACCGGCTGATTGGAAGCGGATTTCTCACATCGCTGAAAAATTCCCCTTCCTGGGAAGCAGACAGCATCATGCGCATTTTGCTCGCTCCTATTTTACATTGACTGACAACCCCCTTCGCAGGCTTGTGGGAAATGAGGCTGTTTTTGTTTCCGAAGACAACCGGGCTTGTGCTGTTCTGGACGATGCTTACCGAAGTGAGACCGGTGACTGGTGGGTCGTTGGTATATCGGGAGATTACCAGCCCAAGCTCTCTTTGATAAAAGGGCTCCTGTCCGCCACGTATAAATCAGGAATAAATCTTCTCTTCGATTCCCCCTGTCAAGATCAGGTTCAACATGCTTTGACTGAATTGGGATTCGAACCGGTCTTGCCTAATGGCCGTTATGTTATTGTAGAGCGATGGCTGTGATCGGTACTCTCTCCAACGGAGTATCTCTATCCATGGGAGTGTAGCTCGAATTATTTTTGTAGGATATTCGAAGTATAACCCACCGCGATAACGATCAGGCTCCCCGCTACAGTGTATAACGGCCAAGCCAGGGTCAATCCCTCTCCTGGCAGGAGATTCTGGATCGGTCCTTTTACTAAAAACAGCATGGAGATCAGGCCCGCAAAGAATCCTGCGATGGCATCCTTCCGCCGAATACTCTTGGACAAAATGCCTAGGGAAAAGGCACCTAAAAGCCCGCCATATGTGTAGGAGGCGATTGCCAAGCCCAACTCCACGACCACTGGGCGATCTCCTCGGGCTTGAAGCTGCAGAAGTGCGAAGAAACAGGCGGATCCTGTCAAGATAAGGCCCCAGAGGACCGTGATCCAGCGAGAAATTCTCAGGTCTTTTTCGGGTGAATTGTGCTTTCCCCAGAGAGGTTTATAGATGTCCAGGGTAGTGGCTGATGCGAGGGAGTTTATGGAGGAAGATAGAGTGCTCATGGCTGCAGCCAGGATAGCTGCAAAAATCAGCCCAGAGAGTCCGGCCGGCAGCTGCTCGACAATAAATTTTCCAAAAACCTCATCTGCGCTAGCCAGGCCGAGCTGGGCAGGGGAGGCCCCCGAATAGAATACGAAAAGGAGAAGCCCGATCCACAAGAACATAGCAAATTGAAGAAATACCACCAGCCCACTTCCGATCAGGGCTTTTTGGGCGGATCGCAGACTGCGTGTAGAATGGCGGCGTTGCACAATGCGCTGGTCTGTCCCTTGTGAGGCAAGTCAAAAAACGCCTCCTCCCAAAAAGGCTGTCAAAAAGGTGTATGGTTGTGAAATGAATTCTTTGAAGCTCAGATCAAAGCCAAAATAGATGAATTTGAGCTTCCCTGCTGTTCGTAAGGTGTTTATGGCCGCGGAAAATCCTTCCGGCAACTGGGTGAGAAGAACAACTGTGGCCAGCAGTGCCCCCCCGATGTAGACGGTCATCTGGGTCACGTCCATCCAAACAACCGCACGGATTCCTCCCAGAAATGTATAGACGAGCGTGATCAAGGCGATCATCAGGATGGCGATGATGTAGATTTGCAGGTCGGGAATGTCAACTCCTG